>CAZXWT010000038.1:0-9343 GCA_964644475.1 uncultured Sediminibacterium sp.
TGGGTGAGATTGATTCAGATCCCAAAATGGCTTTAGATGAAGTGAAAGCAGGCTTGCCAGCCATTCCTAACTTGTCTACTTCTACTTTACCTATTCCTGCACTAATTGCACGATATGAATTTAGAGATAAGCACTATGATGAAGCCTTGAGATTGCTTAGAGAAAGTGATCATGTAAATCCAGATCTTCACTACAATGACTTTATTAGAACGGCGGTTTTTGCAGCACAACAGAAATATGACAGTGTTTCCTATTATGCTAAAAAAGCTTTTTATAATTGGCCAAGAGCAACTAGTTATTATAAGAACGTCATTTTTGCAGCGGCTAAACAAAAAGATTCAGTTGAAATTCAAAAGGCCTTTAATATATATAATAAATATAGGCCAAGTGGAGAAGCTTGGAATCAATACTTGTTAGGCATGTACGAAGTGAAAGGAGGTACAGACGCACATTTAAATAGTTTATTAGATAGTGCAATAAGAACATATCCAGCGGATTCTGCCATATTTAAAAATCTGATTGCTATTTATTCAAGATCAGGAACCCTTGGATTGAAAAATAATATCATAATTGATTATGCTGCACAGGGTGCTCAAGCATTTGTAAAGGGTAATTATGTAAAAGCTGCTCAATTGTATATCAAAGCAATCGCTTCTGATCCTGCAAATTATACTCATTATGAAAATGCGGGTATCTGTTATTATACTGCTAAGAATTATAAAGAAGCCATACAGTATTTTAAAAGAGCTGCTCAATTACCAACAGCCAACACAGGCAAGTCTGAATTTTTTATGGCAATGAGTTATATAGCCATGAATGATAAATCCAATGCATGTAGTGCTTTAAGTGCTGCTAAATCAAAAAATTATCCAGGAGTGGATACTTATATTGCTCAAAATTGTAAATAATTATTCTATGAAAAAAATGGTAGCTAATTTTTGCATTATTGTTTTTGTAACAATTTTTGCAAATAATCATTTGGCAGCTCAAGATAAAATGCCTGTTATTTTACAGCATTACCAAGCAGATAAAGGTTCTTTGGAACGTTTTTATGTTATTGATGCGTCTCCAGAAAGACGTCAACGTTTTATAAGTTTCAATAGTGAATACCTAAAAAAGATAAAAGAACTGTCTTTTAATAACCTGTCTCAATCAGATAAAGTAGATTATTTATTATTTAAAAATCAATTAAACGCCAACTTGCAGGAACTAAATACAGAAGAGGCAGCATATCAGTCTTCAAAGAATTGGATTGATTTTGCTGCTGTTTTGTACGCTCAAGAAAAGTCAAGAAGAAGGGGCGCTAGTATTGATGGAGAAAAAACGGCTTTATCTTGGAATCAATTGAGTAAAGCAGTGCAACTTAAAATGGCTGAATTAGAAAAAGCACCTTTATTGACAAAGCCAACTGCCCTGCATATTACTAAAACAATCAAGGGGTATAAAAAAGCGATTAAATCAGTAAATGATTTTTATAATGGCTATGATCCAAATTATAGTTGGTGGACTGCCCAGTCTATTAAAAAGTTAGATAGTGCATTGGATATGTATCAATCCTTAGTGGCAAAAAGAACCGATGCAAGTTCTGTTCAAAAGTTAGACAAGTCAGGTATCGTAGGCAATCCGATAGGAGCTGCTGCTATTGAGACTTCATTACATAATGCTTTTATACCTTACAATGCACAAGAGTTAATCAAAATTGCAGAAAAAGAATTTGCATGGTGTGATGCAGAAATGTTAAAAGCTTCAAGAGAATTGGGCTTTGGTGATAATTGGAAAGCTGCATTGGAAAAAGTAAAAAATACTTATGTGCCAGTGGGGAAGCAACCTGAAATGATCATGGATTTGTATAATCAGTCAATCGATTTTATCAAGAAGAATGACATGATTACCATACCGCCATTAGCTGAAGAAACTTGGAGAATGATTATGATGACACCAAAGCAGCAATTGGTGAGTCCTTTCTTTTTAGGAGGAGAAACCTTAATGATTTCCTATCCAACCGATGAGATGGATGATGATGCTAAATTAATGAGTATGAGAGGTAATAATCCTCATTTCTCAAGATCTACTGTACATCATGAATTAATTGCTGGACATCATTTGGAAGGTTTCATGAATGACAGATATAAGTCTTATAGAAATTTTGAAACACCTTTTTGGACAGAGGGTTGGTCTTTGTATTGGGAATTTGAATTATGGGATAAGGGTTTCCCAAGAAATGCTGAAGATAGAATTGGCATGTTATTTTGGAGAATGCATAGATGTGCAAGAATCATTTTCTCTTTGAATTATCATTTAGAAAAATGGTCTCCTCAAGAATGTATCGATTTCTTAGTAGATAGAGTAGGTCATGAAAGGGCCAATGCAGAAGGAGAAGTTAGAAGATCATTCACAGGAGGATATGGTCCTTTATATCAATTAGCGTACATGATTGGAGCACTTCAAATTAGGGCTTTAAAAGAAGAAGTGGTAGGTTCTGGTAAGATGAACTTAAAGCAGTTTAATGACGCAGTGATGCGTGAAAATAATATGCCTATTGAAATGTTAAGAGCATTATTCATAAAAACTCCACTGACAGAAGATTACAAAAGTCAATGGAGGTTTTACAAATATTAATTTAATGTCTTCCTACTAGATGAAGGCTGGTTTGTCTTCCGTCTATATAGTAGAAATTATTTCCATCGAAATGTCCGTTTTGTTCTAACATGAAACGGACATTTTTATTCCATTCCTTGATAAATACAGAAGCATTTAATTCAATAGAGTAACATGTATTTTTATACATGGGATAGTCACCACTACCTGGAACACCATTTTGCATATCCCACATGCCTATAGTTGGTCCAGCAGCATGTCCATAATAGCCTATAGGATGAGTGTAAATACTAGCCACTATATTTTCTGACTTTGCTTGATCTAAAGATGCTTTTAGTATTTGGTTTCCAGTAAGACCTGTTTTAAAATTACTAGTTAAAATATCTTGTAGTCTATTAGCTGTTTTAAGCCCCTCTTTTAAATAAGCTGGAGCATCTGTTTCGTTTGGTTTTAAAACATAAGCATGTTCTTGAATATCAGAGTTTAATCTTAAATATTTAATTCCAAAATCAACATGTAGTAAATCTCCAGATTGAATTACATTATTAGATTCGTTAGTGAATGCTTTTAAATGATCAAAACTGGTTGAATCGTTTCTCTGTATTTCGACAGAAGGATGAAACCAAGTATCCAATCCTAAATTGCTTAATTTTTGTCTAAACCACCATACCAAATCATCTGTTGTGGTAATGCCGGGAGTAATTACTTTATTGCTAAATCCTTCTTCAATAATTTTATGAGTAATGCTGTTAATTTGTGTATAGAACTCCATTTCTCTTTGCGTTCTAGTCTCAAGCCATGCAACGCCTAAATTAGAAGCTGATACAAAACTAGCCCCTTGAGGAAGTTTAACTGCTTTGGTAAGTTCTTGATAATCTGTCAAATCCAAGCCATCAGCATGACCAAAATCAGTTGAATAGTTTAAGCCAATTTTAGTTGGTTTTAAAGTAGCTACTATGTTATTTAATTGATCCCATTGGTTAGGGAATTTAGTTTGGTCCCAGGCCGCCTCAATGGTATTGCCAACTTTATATCTTGCTACTGCTAACTTTTTATAAATTTTTGTGGCAGGGTTGTAATAAAAAACAATAATGGTTCTTCTTCTTGCACTTAACCAAGTAGAGGGAAGAAAGGTTTTAATTATGGGATCTTCGTTATATTCTCTAGATACTATCACCCACATATCAATCTTATTCTTTTCCATTAAACTAGGCAATAAATGATTTATTCTATCATCTAATACCTCATCGATGATAGCCGATTGTTCTCTTAGAGGTAATACTTGTGCAATACTTGTTTGACTATAGAGTAGAGTAGCCATGAGCAAGTATGAGATCATTCTTTTCATATTTTAATTTTTAACTTTTGTCCAAATATCTGTTCTGCCAATAAGGCTTATACCAATATAACCTCTTACGTTGAGGGTGTTTTTGTCATTTGAGCTAATAGTACATTTGTATTCTTTTCCATTTTTAGGATCATAAATATGACCACCTTCCCAATGTTCTTCTTTTTCATTGAAATGGAAACCCCATAAATTGATAAGACCTAATATAGGTCGATTATGCTGTTCAGGATTGGGATGTTTTGTATCGGTTTTTGGTTTTTTAGTTGCTGGGTCTATTGGCTCACTTAGCCATACAATTTTGCCTTGGTATTGGCTTCCATTTTTATAAATCTCAACATGAGCATTTCCAGAGCCAGTCAGCCATTTGCCAACTATAAAGTCTGCATTTTTTTGTGCAAATAAAGTGTTGGCGAATACAAATGTTAAAAGCGAAATCAATACATATTTTTTCATATCCTTTTATTTAGGATATGAATTTAATACTTCTATTTGAAATGATCTTTAAAACCTTACAGATATAGTCAAGCCACTTGTGGCAGGATCTCCTAAATGTACTGCGCCGAAATCATAAGCATAAGAAATATAGCGTTGATTAGTAAGATTTCTTGTCCAAAATTTAAAGCTAATATCGTTCATTTGGATACCTGCGCTTGCATTGATCAAATTATAAGGACTTTGTTTAATATTATTTGCCAGGTCGAAATAGGTTGTGCCTATATATTTCCACTCTGTTCTGATAAATCCTTTTAGATGATTGTTTAAAACTGTTTCGTATTGAATAGCCAAAATGGAAGTTAAGTCTGGAGTAAAGATTTGTTTATTACCATTCAAAATGCTGTTTGATCCATTTTGTGCAATAGCTAAAGATTCAAAATGTGCATTGGTATAGCCAGCGTTGTAATCAATTGAAATATGTTTTGATGCCTGCGCAGTAAATTCAAGTTCTAGACCTTTGCTATTTAATTTACCCTTGTTTTGAGTAACAGTGATTGCATCTGGTAAAATTAAAGTGGGTACTTGAGCGTCATTTACTTGTGTATAAAATGCAGTGATATTGACTCTTGCATGATTGTTGAATAAAGTATTCTTCAATCCTAATTCAATGTTGTGACTATGCTCTGGCTTAAATCTCATTAATGGGGGTTGAGAAGGGTCTGAGCTTAATGGAGATAATCCACCAGCTCTAAAACCTTTACTATAATTAATGAATCCCATTTGGTCTGCATTAAAACTATAATCCAATCCCAACTTTGGAGAGAATGCACCAAAATCGGTTTTTTTGCTAATTAATCCTTGGGTTTCATAAATAGCTTTGTCGAAATCTGAACTAAAACCTCCTGACACAGATTGCTCAATTTGCTCAAAATCGTTTCTTACACCAGCTGTAATATTTAATTTATTGTTGATAGCATAAGTTGCTTGGCCGTATGCTGCAATACCTTTTCTTTTAGTAGTTGTGCTATTGATTAAAGTAAAATTGCTACCATCAATTCCCATTAAATAAGCATCGGTTCCAAAATGGGTGCCTTGTTTAGTAGGTGCATTTTGCGCAAACAAATACATTCCTGCTGTCCATTTTATAGGGCTATTATTATTGTTGGAATTTAATTTAAAATCCTGCGTCCATGCTTTTATATTGTTCCAATCCTTGCCATAATTATTTACAACAGTAATTGCATCTATAGGAGAGAAGTCTCCGTCAATTGGGTTGGTGTAATATCTGTAATTACTTTGATATGCTGTTTGAGAGCTGAATTGAAATTTACTTCCATTATATACTACAGATAAAGAACTATTAATGGTCTTGTCTTTCATTATAGTAGTGGCATTCTGATTTAAAACATAAGGGTTATTGAAGGCCTCATCTATACCAAATACTAATGGGAATGCTCCTTTGTTTTCTTGGTTTCTGTGCTTAGTGTTTAATGTGATGGTCCATTTGGAATTAAGCAAGTATTTTAAATAGTAGTTGCCAGAAAATCCTCTTTGACGATCATATGGTAATTGATTGTATTCATTTGTATAATAGCCTTCTCTTGCATCGAATAAGCCACTTGCCCCAAAGAATAATCGATCTTTTATTAATGCAGTTTTAATATTGGCATTTACTCTTTTTTGACCATATTTTCCCCATGTCAATTCTACTGAACCTTTGGTAAGATTAGTTGGTTGCTTGGTAATAATATTAATTACACCACCCATAGCATTTCTTCCGTACAAGCTCCCTTGTGGTCCTCTAAGAATTTCTATTCTTTCGATGTCGTATAAATTAGGAATATAAGTGTCCAAATTAAATTGATTTACACCATCAATATATACAGCTGTGGATGGGTCATAAGAAGTTGTTGCAATACCTCTTATCGCTGTCACGTCTCTGCCATCTCCAGGATCTGCACTATAAACATTGGGAATTATACCACTGATATCTTTGATATTCCAAATTCTATAGGCGCTTATTTGTTGGCTATTTATACTACTAACGGCCAAAGGTATTTTTTGTAATAGTTCTGTTCTTTTTTGTGCAGTCACTTTTACTGTGTCTAATTGTGCAATGGCTCTTAAGTTGATAATACTTAAAATAACTGCTACGAAAGTCTTTGAAAATGCTTTATGGCTCATTGATATAGTCTTTGTAAAGCGAAGATAGTTGGATATGTTATTTATTTTGAAATAGAAGCGGTATTTATATCCTTTTTTTATTTCAAAATAAAATTTAAGTACATTTGGATAAATGCACTTAAATTGATATTTAAACCGTATTCTAAATTTTTATTAGCTTTTTTTTGTGGTATTTTTCTTGTTTTACAAGTAATTGCCCAAGAAGTAAGAGATAATTTTTCTTCAGGTACTATATTTGATATTAAGAAAGATCATGTAGGTAGAATTTGGATAGCCTCTGATAATGGGGTTTATGTGTCAGATGGTATCAATTTTGTTCAAATCCCAACTGGAGATTATGAAATCACTAACAGTAGTATAAAGTCATTAGAGCTGTATCAAGAAAATGTATTTTTAGTATATCAAAACAAAGGACTTGTTCAACTAAATATAAATACTCTTCAATACAAAAAACTTTCTAATCAATCTATTGCTAGTATATTAGTTGAAGATAATGAGCATCTTTTTCTTGCTCTGCAAAATGGAACACTAGAGTCTTTGGATTTGAGCAATAAATCTAAAGCCAAGTTTAAAGTTTTAGCTCAATTAGGAAACGATCTGGAGAGTAGTTCTCTGATTACTTCATATTCAAAAGATTATTTAATTCTTTCAAAATCTAATAAGGGTGTTTTTAAGATAAATAAGCATACAGGGGGTATTGAGAAGGTATTTAATATTATCCCAAGAGGCAATAATAGCATGTTTGCAAGGTTGGGAAATCGATTATTCCTTACTAATGACGATAGACTTTTTGAATTGAATGGCAATGATGAATTTGAACTAAGTAAATATGTGCGAGATAATCATAACATTTCATACTTAATACCGCTTTCTTCAACAGACAAGGTGATTGTAAGATCTAAAAAGAAAATCTTTTTAGAAAAAGGAGATTTTTCTGTTGAGTTCAATATTCCTAAAACTAAAAATTATGAAATAAATAATGCACTTTATTTAAGTGAAAACAATATCATATTTGGTTCCAATCAAGGTTTAATTAAAGTTTTCAATATTGCGAATAAAACGAGTTCAATTTATGATTCGGTAATACAAATGGATGATTATGTCAATATAAGAAGGAAGATAATACCATACGGGTCCAATAAAATTGCACTTTTTGGATATCCTAAATCCCATTTGTATAATTTTTCTTCTAAGCAATTTACGCCTCTAAATAATAGCATCAATTCATTGTATGATGCGATTATTATTAATGACAAATATTTTGCCACTTCTGAAGTTGGGGGCGTCAAAATGGGAATTATAGGATCTAATAAAGTACAAAATATAATTACAAAAGAAATAGATACTATAAGATTTTATAGTGCCATTTGCAATATTGGTTATTTAAAAAAAGATCATTTATTATTAGGAAGTAGGGGCTCTATTATTTTATATGATTACGAGCAAAATATATCCAAGGAGATAAGATTAAACAATATTAATGCAAAAGTAAATGCATTAATGGTTGATTCTACTTCAAAGTTAGTATATATAGCAACTAGTGAAGGTTTGTATTTTTATGACTTTCAAAAATCTATTTTAGTTAAAAAGACCAATATTATTGGTAATAATATCGCCGATTTTACACTGATAAAATATCCATATAAAACTATTTTATGGTATCTCTCAGAGAAGGGATTGACAGGTATTAATGTATTAAACAATATCATTGAAAAGCATTTGAGTCTAAATAACTTTGACAATGCAAAATTGACTGCAATATTGGTGGATCCTTATAATCGAATGTGGATTAGTTCTTACAAGGGAATTTTTGAATATGAATATCCGGTTGATAATGTAATTAAATTAAACAGTAGAAATGGTTTAGTCAATCAAGAGTTTAATTACAAATCGGCAGCCGTTTTATCCAATGGTCAATTAATTTTCGGAGGGTTGAACGGATTTGATTTAGTATATACAAATATGTTTAAGTATACAGGTAAGCCAATTAAAGGTACAATATTGGGGTATAGTATTTATGGCTTAAATAATAGGGTTTATAAACATTTTGATTCAAAAGAAATTGTACAATACAATACAGATAATTATTATTTGGAATTGTATTTTTCTCTTCAGGAATTTGAGAAATTCAAAGTGACGGAATTATCTTATCAAATTGATAATATGGGGTGGATTCCTTTACAGGGCTTGTCCTATTTATATATGTATAATTTGAAAGATGGATTACATACTATCAAAATTAAAGGCAAAGATGATAGTGGAAATCCCGTAATCTTTGATACAATTAGAGTTGAGCAACATACAGATTTCTTTAAGTCAGCCAATTTTAGGTATTTTTTGTTTTTCATTGTGATTATTTTAATGCTGGTAGTCGGTTTTATTTATTATTATAATATACAAGAATTGAATAGGGTTAAAGTGAATATTGCAATGGATTTGCATGACGAAATTGGTACCATTCTAAATAGAACACTATTCACCATTAAAGATGATCCAGTTTTGAATAAACAGACTCAATTAATCAATTATTTATCTGAAGCCCTTTTTAGTATTAGGACTTATATTAAAGCTTTTAACATTGAAAAAGTTAGTGTCTTGCATTTGTTAGATGAAATTAAAGAGCATGCAAATAACTACTTTAAAAACACTGGGATTGATTATCAAATTTCACACGAGATTGATAAAGAAGTTTATCTAAGTTCTTATATGTATAGAGATTTGAAATTGATTGTTTATGAAGTGAATCAAAATATTTTAAAGCACTCCAAAGCTAGCTTG
>CAZXWT010000039.1:0-8875 GCA_964644475.1 uncultured Sediminibacterium sp.
TGGTTGTGGACTTATTGTGAAAATATAATGTACTAATTGAGCTATTTTTTGCATATAGAATTCAATAATCTGACCCCAATGCAAAGTTTTTGCCCAGTATACTGGCAAGATGAGTAGAATAATTAGTGCTTCTAAGAGCAAGTTGCTCAAGGGAATCATCATCATATTACTCAGAATAATGCCTGTAGAAAGTGTATGAAAATAATACACCAGTAAAGGCAAAGTGGTTATTTGAGTAGCAATTGTAATAGAAAAATTATTCCATATAGATGAAATAGCTGGATTTTTTAAACGAAAAATGTTACTTATCCAAGGATGTACAACATGAATTCCTATGACTGCAGCGTAAGATAATTGCCAACCAATATGCCATATAGTTTGACAATGAAATAAGAGTATGATCAATAATCCACCTGCGATACTATTTAAAACATACTTATGCAGATTAAAATAACTGCCTATTTTGAATAAGCAAAAAAATATGGCGGCTCTAACTATTGAGGGACTTGCATTTGCAACTAGAGTATAAGCGCTTATGGCTATTATTAAAAAGAATAATTCAATTAATTGCAGGTATTTATTTCTCGGAAGCCATCCTGTGATTTTTGTCAGATAATTTGCAACTAAATCAAGGTGCATGCCGCTAATTGCGATGATATGTACAATGCCCAATGCAGTGTATGCTTCTAAGGTTGCATTGTCAATATTACTTTTTTGACCAATTAATAATGCTTTGGCAAATTGATTGTTTGAATTAGATAAAATAAACAAGTCAATCTTTCGAAGTATTATATCTCTTATTGGTTGAATATAGGGCTCAAGTATTTCTATGAATAAGCCATCGCTATTTTTTTCTTGGAATTGTGCAATACAATAGCCCCAAAATAATAAGCAAAATATAGAGGCAATTGTTTTGGTGAATGAGCTTTTAAAATAGATATTAATTAAAATCAAGATTATCCAACTAAGTAATAATGGGAAAGCTTCATTGAAATTAGGAGAGAAGAAAAATCCACCAAAAATTATTCCTGATAATAAAAATAAAGAAATAATTAAGCTAGGATGTTCTGCTTTCCAATGCAATATGCTTTTCTCCATATTGCATAATGCCAATAATTTCTTTTATAAATCTTTCGGGAAATACCTTATTGCCCAATTAAAAACACTGCTAATTTCTTGTGTAAGCTAGGTTTATTTTTCTTCCAGTAGTCAACTGTTCCTGTTTTTATCCATTCTGAAGGCCCAGTTAAATCTACTCCAATACATACCTTAGTAGAGGCATGACAGCTTTGAAGTATTGCGTCAAGTAATTGATCATTTCTGTATGGGGTCTCGATACAAATTTGTGTACAATTTCTTGTACGCATATCTTGTTCTAGTGCTTGTATTTTTTTCTTTCTTTCTGCGCTGTCAATTGGTAGGTATCCATGAAATTGAAATAATTGACCATTCATTCCACTTGCCATTAAAGCCAATAAGATTGAATTTGGTCCAACATAGGGTTTTACTTGAGCGCCCATTTCTTGTGCAATGCCTACTAATATTTGTCCTGGATCAGCTACTCCAGCACATCCAGCTTCAGAAATGATTCCAATATTCTTACCTGCCTTTAATAATTCTTTGAAAGATTGAATTTGTTCTGTTTCAACTTTATGAATAGCATGCCATATATAATCTTCAATAACCATTTCTCTCCAGAGCTTTTTAAAATAGCGTCTAGTAGTTTTTTCATTTTCTACAAAAAAAGCATCGCATTCTTGTATCCATTTGACAATATCACTAGGAATACTATCCCAACCTTCTTCATGCAACAACATGGGTAATAAAAAAACATTTCCTAGGCTCATTAGTCAGTTTCTTTTACTTCTTGTGTATTAATATGCGCTGCAATTAATGCATAAAAAGGTGCAGTCATCCATCCAATGATTGGGATTAGATGAATTAAATAAAATAAAATACCATTACCAATGGGAAGCCCTTTGTGTTCACTAACATAACTTGCAGATGCTATTCTACTTTGTTGTTCAGTTGCTAATCCGTAATCTATCATTGCATAGCCAAAAAAATATGCCTCCATTAAAATGGTAAAAATCGGAGTAAACCAACCTATTAATGGTAGTGTGCATACCAATACCACCGGAATTAAATATACTGTTTGCCAAAGCAAATTGGTTAATCCTAGTTGAATAGCTCTTATGACTAATTTTCTATAAGTAGTCATATTTAATGCAAATGTTTTTTCTTGTTGAATAGCAGCAACTCTTAAATGCAAATAGCTAAAGAATGGAGAGAATAATACCAGAAAAATAAATTTAAAAATAGCAAAGTAAAACATGAGTAAAGTGAACCATAGCCAGAAACTACCCATTGTAATGAAGAATCCAAGCCAATCACTATTAATGCTATCTACAAAAGTTTTTAATCCGGTTTTAAGAATAATCCATTCAATAAAAAAGCTAGAAGTTTGGCCAAAATAATTCATTCCAACAATGAATAAGCAGGTATAAATAATGCCTGGAAGGATCATCCACTTCCATAATTTATTTTGTAGAATAAATTGGTGTGCTATAAAATAAGCCCTAATAGATAAAATAAGTTCTTTAAGCATTAGTGTTGCATTTTAGTTCCATAAGCTAGGTCACCTGCGTCACCTAATCCTGGAACAATATAGCTTTTGTCATTTAATACATCGTCAATATCTCCGCACCAAATTGGAATATCTTTCCCTAAAGCTTTTTCTACTAATTCAATTCCTTGCTTACTAGCAATGGCCACTGCAATATGAATTTCTTTAGGTTTTTGTGTTTTTGTAATTGCTTGAATAGTTTCCACTAGCGATGCTCCAGTAGCTAACATTGGGTCTGCAATTATTAATATTCTATTATTTAAATCTGGACAACTTAAGTATTCAATTCTGATTTCAAAACTACCATCATCATGATGTTTTCTGTAAGCAGAAATAAAGGCATTGTCTGCTTTATCAAAATAGTTTAGCATGCCTTGATGTAATGGTAGTCCTGCTCTTAAGATTGTTCCTAAAACAGGTTGTTCTTTTAACATTTTTGATTGATGCACGCCTAATGGGGTAGTCGTTGGTACAATTTGATGAGCCATTTTTTTACTCATCTCATAAGCAATTACCTCTCCAATTCTCTCAATATTTCTTCTAAAACGTAGTCTATCGTTTTGTACGTTTACATCTCTTAATTCTGCAATCCAATTACTTAATAAACTATGCTCTTTGCTTAAATTGTGGACCATGGACTTAATTTTTTTTCAAAACTAAGTTTCTTCGGTCAATTTTAAAATAATTTAAAGCGATCTCCGTCAAATAAACCCTTGTCACTCAATTTCAAGTGAGGAATGACTAGTAAAGCCATAAAACTCAGGGTCATAAAAGGAGATCCAAGGGAGGAGCCAAGCGACTTGGCCATGCTGTCAATGGTTGAATAGGCAGCTGCTACTTTATATGGGTCGTCTTTGCTCATTAGGCCAGCAACTGGTAGGCCCAAGACCTCAATATGATCGGTGTTGGTACAGCTAATGCCCCCTTTTTCATTAATTACGGCATTAATGGCTTCAACAATTGATATATCATCTACTCCAACAGCAATGATATTATGACTATCATGCGCAACAGTGGACGCAATAGCACCTTTTTTAAACCCAAAATTTTTAATAAATGCCATTTTAGGAGCAGCTTGATGATATCTATTATAGACTACCATTTTTAAAATATCTTGTTCTGCATTTGAAATTAATTTATTCTCCTTCAAATTGGGCTGTTCCCATAAACAATTGGTGATTAATTGACCGTCAATAGCTTCAATCACTGCAATTTTATTTTCTTTGCTTGGGTAATCTTCTAATTTAACCTGAATGGCGGATTCATCAATTAAACTGGTATCAAATTGATTGATTATTTTTTCATCAACAGTTTCGATGAATGATCTGCCGTTTTCAGCAACTTTTGTCCCATTGATATATGTCTGCTTAACTTTAAAATTGACCAAGTCTTCTACAACAATAAAATTGGCTGGATCTTTTTCTCTCGCCAAGCCTGTGGGTAATTTATAATGTAGTACCGGATTAACACATGCTGTTTTTAAGATATTAAATATGTTTAAACCTTTAGCAACAGCTCTTGCACACAATTGGTTGATATGCCCTATCACTAAACTGTCCGGATGCTTGTCATCACTGCAAAGCATTACACTATTTGGATGATCGTCTATTAATTCATAAAGGGCTTCGAAATTTTTTGCGGCGCTACCTTCTCTAATTAATATTTTCATGCCATAGCTTAATTTATCTACAGCTTCTTCAATTGTAAAACATTCATGATCGGTACTGATCCCAGCTTCGATATACGTTTTTGCGTCATTGCCCATTAATCCTGGAGCATGTCCATCCACAGGTTTCCCAGCTGCATGCGCAGCTTTAATTTTTTTCATGACTTCCTCGTCTTTGAAAAGTACACCAGGGAAGTTCATCATTTCACTTAAATAATAAATATCCTTGTTAGCTAATAGGGTAGCTACTTCTTGGCTATCTATAGAAGCGCCTGCTGTTTCAAAAATAGTGGCAGGAACACAGCTTGGCGCACCAAAGAAAAAATGAAAAGGCACTTTTTTGCCATTCTCAATCATATAGTGAACACCTTCAACACCACATACATTTGCGATTTCGTGCGGATCACTGATGGTGCCAATAGTGCCATGCAATACAGCCAACTGTGCAAAGGCACTCGGAATTAACATGCTACTTTCAATATGCACATGACTATCTATAAAACCAGGAAGAATGTATTGCATTGGAGCATCTTCCAGCACTTCAATTTGCTGAATATATCCATTTTGAATATGTAATGCAGCGGGATATATTTTTTTGCCAATAATGTCTACATATTGACCTTTGACTTGAATAACTAAACTCATTGTTGGGCTGGTTTTATAAATTAAACCAATAATTGAATTTAAAAATAAGTGCTCTGTTTTTATTTTTAAACATAGGGTCAGTGAAATAATTATCTGTATATACTAAGAAGAAATCACTCATCGGCTTATATCTGTATTGCAGTCTACTATTTACACTAAAATTATTACTCTGAGTATTGTATTGGATAAAGGTTGTCCAGAATAATTGTGTGTTAAAATTGTACTCAATCTTTGGCTGAATTAAAATCAAATTAGTACTTCCATATTTACCAGGTAGTTCGATTTTATTAAACTGAGATCTTAATCCAATGTTTAAATGCGGTTGTTTTCTTAAGTTAAATCCAGCGCCAAAACCTTTCACAGTCCCATTATAGAATTGACCTATAGTGAAACCCCCTCCGTAAGAAAACGCTTTTCTAAAATCAGACATATACAATAAGTTTACCTGATTGAAAGTATATCTTGCAGCTGGAATTGGGTCTCCGCTTGTAAAAGAAGTAGCAAATAATAAATTCGTTGTAGAATTAGAGACTGTTAAATCTATTCCACTCGTATTTTTGTATTGCGTTCTGAATGTCAATTTGGTATTGCTTTCATTAAAACTATTGTCAGGATTCAAAACTAAGTCTTGATTCAAGCTAGTGTTGAATTTTCCGATTTTCCCCTTTTCAGGCATTACTTCGTAGGACAACATTGCAAAAGTGGTTTTGAATCCCATTCTAACTACTGTATCTCTGGCAGCGTCGTAGTTCTCGATTCTTTGAACAAAACCCATGTCGGTGTAATAATTCTTGCCTACATTATTTATCAAGTTAATAAAAGTCCAATGCCTTGAACTTAACATATAACCCGTTTCTACATAAGCATCTTCTTTATTGATATTGGCTTTATAAGACTGGTTATAATGAGTCCAACTGCTAAAAGTCCCGCTAGTATTGGAATACTCAAAACTTAATCCAGCATTACGTCCGTATCTATCTAGTGGATTTTTTTTAGCAGCTGCTTCAGAAATAAAATTCTCTCTGTTCAAGAAATAAGCTTTAATAGAAGATCTAGCTAAAACTCTTCTATGTACTGTGAATGCAGAAAAATTTTCAGGAGAATAATTTCCTTGTCTTCCAGTTTGCATATCCATTACTCCTATTCTGGTAGCTGGATCTATATTTCCTGAAAGTCTTGCTCCGAATAAAATAGGTATTTTATTACCATCTTTATCTAAACCAATTGTTCTCGAATAAAATGGTCGAATAGGGGGGATACCAAAATCGGAAAACAAATCTGAGTTTTCTAAAAAGAATGTTCTTCTTTCGGGTAAGAAAATATTGAAACGGGTTAAGTTAGTTACTTGTTGGTCTACTTCTACTTGTGAGAAATCTGGATTAACGGTTAGGTCTAAATTCAAAGAAGAATTCACAGCCACTTTTGCATCAAATCCAGCAGTGCCTGTTGCTTGTAGTTTTTGTCCATTCTCTCTGTCTTCATTTCCGTTACCTGTAACATAGGGTTGAAAAATAATATTGCTTGAATTTTTTGGAGGACTAGATGGGAAATGCAAAACACCTGTGTATCCTAAATCATAAGACTTAAAATTGGTGGGCACTTTGGTCCATGGACTATATTCATTATGTTTAGCATCGATTCTTAAAAAATTAATTCCCCAATGTTTTTGATTAGGATCAAATCTTAAAGACTTAAGTGGGATGGCAATTTCAGCTACCCAATAATTACCATAATCTTTAGTAGCAGAAAACCATTTGGTATCCCAACTCCAACTTGGCTTGTCTTGAAAAGAATTATTTAACTGATCTTCAGACTGAACATTCAATGCGTTCACTACAAAGAAAAAACCATTTGTTTTTTGATTTAAAGGATCTATCATTACACCTACTCCATCTCCACCATCATGACCAATATCTCTTTTCAAGCTTTGTATAATGGCAGTTCCACTGTCATATACTGTAAAGCCAAAATAAATATTCTTATCATCATAAGTGAATCTAACCTCTGTTTTGCTCTTAGGATCACCAATGTCGTTTGGAAATTTTTTATGAAAATCTTTTGCTATTCCGGCTGCTGACCAAACGGGTTCATCCAATATTCCATCTATTTTAATGGGTGCATTAGTTGGGCTTATATGTAATTCAAAATGCTTTTGATATTCAGTGATATTTTGAGCATTTAAACTACTCGTAAAAAACAATACAATTAAAATACAGATATTACGCATGAATCAGATCGTTAAGGTGCAAATATCCGACAACCATCCCACAATAATGTCAGATCAGGGCTAAATAGTCTTATTTTTTGATAAATGGCTATTTTAATAGATCAGGTCTTCTAGTTTTGGTTCTTTCAAGAGCTTGTTCTTGTCTCCAGGCATCTACTTTTTTGGGATCTCCAGTTAACAATACTGGAGGCACTTCTAAACCTCTAAATTCAGCAGGTCTTGAATAAACTGGCGGAGCTAATAAATTATCTTGAAAGGAATCGGTTAGGGCAGAAGTTTCGTCATTTAAAACTCCTGGAATAATCCTTCCCACTGCATCTATAATGACTGCAGCGGCCAACTCGCCACCGCTTAATACATAATCACCAATGGAAA
The DNA here is from genome assembly GCA_964644475.1 of uncultured Sediminibacterium sp. Taxonomy (GTDB): domain Bacteria; phylum Bacteroidota; class Bacteroidia; order Chitinophagales; family Chitinophagaceae; genus Sediminibacterium. Next base: position 7,540 of record CAZXWT010000039.1, read on the forward strand.
TTTCACGAGTCACATAGAGGTCTCTGATTCTTTGATCAATGCCTTTGTAATGTCCACAAATAATGAGAATATTATTTTTAAGAGAAAGTGTATTGGCGTCTTTTTGTTCAAATCTTTTTCCATCAGGAGTTACAAAAATAATTTCGTCGTATTGTCCATTTTCTTTTTGTAATTCATCGATGGCATTTGCTAAAGGCTCGCACATCATTACCATACCAGCACCTCCTCCATATTGGTAATCGTCTATCTGTCCATGCTTATTAATAGCCCATTTTCTTAAAGAATGTGCTTTAATAGTCAGTAAGCCTCTTTCTTGAGCTCTTTTCATAATACTATGCTCGAAGGGACTATTTAACAATTCTGGAACTGCCGAAAGTATATCTATCCTCATTTTTCAAATATATATCTATATTGTTAATCCAAAAACTCACCTAAATCTCTTCTGTCTTTTTTGGTAGGTCTTCCAATCTTACTCAATCTCTTACCTGTATGAAAACTTGCTGCCACCATTTTAACTCTTTCTAATTCTTCCACAGGAGTGAGGTCTTCGTAATATTTAATTGCTTCTGCATATGCTACTCTACCATCTAATAATTGAACTACTTTGAGAGTCCATATTTTGTGCTCTGTTTTACATTCGTATATATCGCCAATCACCACGTTTCTAGATGCTTTTACATTTTCGCCTTTTAATTTCACTCTTCCTCTATCAATGGCATCAGTTGCTTGTGATCTTGTTTTGAAAACACGGATAGACCATAAGTATTTATCTAATCTAACTTTTGCAATAGGTGTTTCCATAATGAGATTTATTTTTTCTCAGCAAAGTATTGATGAAAATAAGGGATTGTCTCTATTCCTTTATAAAAATTAACGATGTCGTATTTTTCATTAGGACTATGTAAATTATCGCTGTCTAAACCAAATCCCATAAATACAATCTTCAATCCTAACTCTTGTTCGAATAAAGAGCAAATAGGAATACTACCTCCGCCTCTTACTGGTATTGGCTCTTTGCCAAAAGTGGTTGCAATGGCTTTTGCAGCACTTTGGTATTCATGAGAGTCGATTGGTGTGATGTAGGGCTCACCGCCATGGTGTTCGAATGCGTTCACCGTAACAGATGGGGGAGCGATTTTTTTGAAATAAGCTAATACTTTTTCTGTAATCTTTTTAGAAGATTGATTGGGCACTAATCTGCAAGAAATTTTTGCATAAGCCTTAGATGGTAGCACCGTTTTTGCGCCTTCACCCGTATATCCTCCCCATATTCCGTTCACTTCTAAAGTGGGTCTAATGCCTGTTCTTTCATTGGTGCTATATCCTTTTTCTCCCC
>CAZXWT010000040.1:0-5465 GCA_964644475.1 uncultured Sediminibacterium sp.
AAGATTGTGAAGCATTTGGTGCCGAAGGTATCACAGTACATCCAAGACCAGATGAAAGACATATTCGTTACAAAGATGTCTATGATTTAAAGCAAAATATTAGCACAGAGTTCAACATAGAGGGCAATCCTAAAGAAGAAAAATTTGTAGCATTGGTTTTAGCCAATAAACCCGCACAAGTAACATTAGTACCAGATGCCCTTAACCAATTAACCAGCGATCATGGCTGGGACACCATTAAAGAACAAGCTTATTTAAAAGAGATCATTGCAACATTTAAAAAAGCTGGAATTAGAGTATCCATTTTCGTAGATCCTATGGAAGCAATGGTGGAAGCTGCAGCCACTACTGGCACAGATAGAATCGAGTTGTATACAGAATCTTATGCAAAACAATTTGAAGAAGGTAAAAAAGAAATCGCTATTGAACCTTATATCAAAGCAGCAAGATTGGCAAAGCAATTAGGATTAGGTATTAACGCAGGTCATGACTTAGATAGACATAACCTACCCTATTTAGTACAGCAAATTCCTTTTATTGACGAAGTAAGTATTGGGCATGCCTTAATAAGCGATGCTTTATATTTTGGCCTAGAAAATACCATTCAATTATACAAACGTGCTTTAGAGAGCACTCTATAAATTTTATGAAGAAAATAATATTTGCATTTAGCTTAGTGATTATAGTAAGTTGCTCTAGTAATGCACAAGAAAAATTTGGTCCAACCCCTACCAAAGAACAATTGGCTTGGCATGATAAAGAGTTTTATTTATTCATGCATTTTGGGCCTAATACTTTTACAGATTTGGAATGGGGACATGGAAGTGAAAACCCTAATGTATTTAATCCCACTGCATTGGATTGTAATCAATGGGCAAGAATTGCTAAAGCAGCTGGTGCAAAAGGAATTGTTATTACTGCAAAACATCATGATGGTTTTTGTTTATGGCCAAGTAAGTACAGTAAACATACAGTAAGAGAAAGTAGTTGGATGAATGGTAAAGGAGATGTAATTAAGTTGCTTTCAGAAGCTTGTAAAAAAGAAGGTATCGAAATGGGTGTATATATTTCTCCATGGGACAGAAATCATCCACAATATGGCACTCCTGCATATAATGATATTTACATCAATACCATGAAAGAATTATTGACTGGTTATGGCAAATTTTTTGAACTATGGTGGGACGGTGCTAATGGAGAAGGACCTAATGGCAAAAAACAAGTATACGACTTTACCAGATTCAAAGACTCGGCATTAAGATACCAACCACAGGTGGTAATCTTTAGTGATATAGGTCCTCATATTCGTTGGGTAGGAAATGAAAATGGCATAATCAATAGCACCAACTGGAATTTATTAGATACTGCAGGATTCAAGAGAGGCGAAGGTGCACCACCCAATGATACTTTAAATACGGGTAATTATAATGGCAAGCATTGGATTGGAGCAGAAGCAGATGTATCCATTAGAAAAGGATGGTTTTATCATAAAGAAGAAGACAATACGGTAAAATCTGGTAAGACTTTGTTTGATATTTATTTAAAGAGTGTTGGACATGGTGGTAATTTAATTTTAAATGTTCCCCCAAACAGAAAAGGATTAATTGATCCTTTAGATTCTGCAGCACTCATGAGTTTTAAAAATATAAGAGAACAAGCATTCAAGACCAATGTTTTCAAAAATGCAAAATGGCTAACTACAAAAAATAGTATCGAGATTCACCTGAATAAAGCAAGTGATTTCAATTCTATTGTATTAAAAGAGAAAATTAGTTTAGGGCAAAGAGTAGTAAAATTTGAAATCAGCGGTGGTAATGATTTGGAACATTTTGAACCTATTGCTTCTGGTACTACCATTGGCCATAAACGCATTATCCAATTCCCTACTCAACATATCAAATATATAAGAGTCAAATTCACAGAATACAAGGCAAAACCAATCATTTCTGATATCTCAGGCTATTTAATCAGTAATTAAAAGCGAATTTGTATCTTGCATTAAATTCAATCTTATGGCAACACAACCAATTGTAGGCATTATTATGGGTAGCGATAGTGATTTACCAATAATGCAGCAGGCTGCTGATATGTTGACCATGTTTAATATCCCTTTTGAATTAACTATTGTTTCTGCCCATAGAACACCCATAAGAATGGTTGAATATGCTAAAAATGCACGTCAAAGAGGTTTAAAAGTAATAATTGCAGGTGCAGGTGGAGCAGCGCATTTACCAGGAATGGTAGCAGCTATAACCAGCCTTCCTGTAGTTGGTGTACCTATTAAATCTAGCAATTCAGTAGATGGCTGGGATTCTATTTTATCTATTCTTCAAATGCCAGGTGGAGTCCCTGTTGCCACAGTGGCATTGAACGGTGCAAAAAATGCAGGTATTTTAGCTGCACAAATGATTGGCAATCACGATGCTGCTGTTTCGAAAGCAGTGGAAGCGTATAAATTACAAATTGGAACTGAAGTTTTAGAAAAAGCGGACAAATTAAAAGCCAATTGGCCTAATCAATTTGATCAACAATAGTAAATTGTTGTTGCATGGTTGGAGATGCTTCTATTATTGCTTCTAACCAATCCATGCCATAATCTCCTAGCCACTCTGCTATATTTTCAACACGCTCTTGTAAACTATTGTTAGGGAATAATGCGTTTTTAATGGAATGAATTCTTTCAATGGAAACAGCTTGCTTTCTTCTTTCAGCACGAATCATCTTCTTCTCTAATTCCAATATTTTTTTAGTAGATTGATGTGCTAAATTATTGGCATGCGCTCCTAAAGTAGTGTCAATTGTTTTGACACGCTTTTGAATCTGATCATAGACTTGCTCTAATGATTTTAATTCCGCTTCCAAACTTAATAAAGCCCCAGATTGCATTTTAACAAAAGCAATTTCTATATCTAATACAGGTTTGAATAAATCTTCTACACTTAAACCCAATGCTTTCCATTGTTGTAATTGCTTGGCCCTGATATTCAAAAAAGAATTTCTTAATTGCAAAACAGGCATATGCACATTCGCTTCTGCAAAAACATTTTTCAATTCCAGCCAATAAGCCAACTCTCCACCCCCACCAATAAACACAATACCTGGCAGAATGGTTTCTTGGAAAACTCCTCTTAAAATCACATTAGGACTAAAACGCTCCGGGAAATCTTCTAACTCTTTTAATATTGCTGCTTCTGAAAAACGAATATCCGTATCTGCAATAATAAATTGATCGCCTTGTTTTTCAATTCTTGCCCTTAATGAATCTTTTAAATAAAATAAATTAAGTGCCCTACCTTCAGACTGAACATGGTAAGATGCTGTCAGTGCCTCTAAAGTTGGGTGAATGGCTTTATGTGAAAACCGTGTTTGTAATTCTTTTTGAATTGTTTCTTTAAATAGAGATTTGAAGGCTGCATCGTCAGGCTGAATCACTATCAAACCCTTATCTCCAAAAAAGCCATGGACTAATTCAATAGTAGCTTCTGCAATGGTTTTGCCTTTTTGATAAGCCGATTGAATGATTTGCAAGGCCTCTTTTCCAGATGGTTTTACAGACCAATACCCTTCTAGGTTTTGTAATAATTGAATCAAGCCGTCATCTACTTTCATTCTACCCACTGCTCCAGTTTGTTTGGTATTCCACTGATGGGTAGTACCGCCTAAAACGAAACTTCCCACTTCTTCAATATCTGCATCTTCAGAACCCATATAATAAACTGGAACAAAATTATTTTCAGGGTAACGCTTTTTTAAATCTTCTGCCAATTGAATAGCATGAATGATTTTATAAAAAAAATATAATGGGCCTGTGAAAATATTGGGCTGATGCGCTGTTGTGATTACAAAAGTATTTTCCTTTTTTAAAAGTTCAATATTCGCAATTACTTTTTCTTTTGTAGCTAATGTTACATATTGCTTTTGCAATACTTCCACTAAAACCTTTCTATTGACTGGATATTTTTTTCTTTGCTCTATAGATGCTTCTACCCCTTTATAAGTGGGTTCAAAAGCTCCGAAAGATCTCGCTGTTCCTTTATCTTGAATATAATCTTTTACTAAGTTTGAAAACAAACCAGTTTGTTGATAATCGATTAAAGTAGATTTGAATTTCATTAAGCATCAAATCTTTCAGGGTTATAAATAGCAATATCTATACTTGGCTTTTGCTCTTGTATGATTTCAGTAACAATTTTTCCTGTTGCTGCACCCAAGCTCATGCCTACCATGGCATGACCAGTTGCCATAATAAGGTTAGTACATTTTTTTGTTCTTCCAACATAAGGCAAGCCATCTGCAGAACAAGGTCTATAACCAAACCATACATCTTCAATGGTTGGCATAGGGATATCAAATGTTGGGAAATATTTCTTTACAGCTTCCACAATGCCTTTTACTCTATTTAATTTAGGAGGCGTTTTTGTTGAAGTGATTTCCATAGTGCCTCCAAAACGCATTTTATTACCGTCCATTGGCGTTAAAGCAATTCTACCTTCCACTAATACTGCAGGATGGTTGGTCATATAAGGGCTATCTTCCAATGTAATTGAATAACCTCTTCCACCCACTAATGGAATATTGATTGCTAGTTTTTCGGCAAGCTCTCTACTCCAAGCACCAGAAGCCAAAACAACTGTATCTGCATTGTAAGCAGCTTTATTGGTAATCACTTTACTAATTGCATTATGCTTTTTCTCAAAATCAATAACTGTTTCATTCAATGCAAAACGAACACCTTTGTTTTTTAAATCGGAGATTAATTGTTGCATCATTTTTTGAGGATACAAATGTGCATCACAAGCAAAATAAATAGCTCCTCTTGCATTGATTGGATGATTAGGCTCCATTGCATCCAAAGCCGATTTATCAATTAATTTGGTTCCTGTTAAACCTAACTGATTAGCCTTGTCAACAATATGATGCGCATGCTCCTCCACTGCTGCTGTTTGGAATATCTCTAATAACCCTTTGTGCTCGTAGGCAAAATTGAATTGAGGCAGTTTTGCCCAATCGGTATATAATTGCTGACTAAATAATGCATAATCTCTTAAAGGGATTGCAGCCGCTTCTACTTTTGCTTCAGTCGCAGATTGCATGAATTTCCATCCCCATTGAATCAAACTTTTACTTAATCTTGGCTGAATGTAAAAAGGGCTTTTGGAATTCAACATCCACTTTAATCCTTGTTGAACAATTCCCGGAGTAGCTAAAGGAACAAAATGCGATGGACAGATGTATCCTGCATTACCATAAGAACAGTTATTGGTGATATCAGTTTGGTCAATGATCGTAACCTGATGACCCGCTTCTTGTAAATAATAAGCGCTACTTAACCCATTAATTCCTCCACCAATAATTACTACCTCCATAAGCTTAATCTAGTATGCAAATATACATTAAACCACTTGGAATCCTTTAGCATAAGGATCGTCTTTGGGATCAATGGAAATGGTATTAAAACCATAAAT
>CAZXWT010000040.1:5565-8871 GCA_964644475.1 uncultured Sediminibacterium sp.
GCAGGACCACCATTCACTACTACTCTGACTGGATTGCCACAAGTATGTGCATCGATACATTCAAAAATTGAACCTCCCAATTGGTATTTTCCAAAACCTGGGGTGTTGATAGGATTAGTTGTTGCCATACATTAAAATTAATACATTTGGTAATTGCTTTTAAATCAATTTTATGGAAACCTACGGTAAGATTTTGATCATTGCAATGCCTTTATTTTTGGCATTTGTATTATTTGAAAAATGGTATGGTTGGAAAAAGGGTTTTGAAACTGTTAGAACCCTAGACATGATTTCTAGTTTAAGTTCGGGAGTTACGAATAGTACCAAAGATGTGTTAGGATTAAGTATTGCTATTATTAGCTATGAATGGTTGGTACAACATATTGCAGTGTACCATGTTCAAAGCAGCTGGTTATTATATTTAATTGCATTTATTGCATTAGATTTTTCAGGATATTGGGTGCACCGCTTAGCGCATAGTGTCAATTTTTTCTGGAACAATCATATTGTACATCATAGTAGTGAGGAATTTAATTTAGCCTGTGCATTAAGACAAAGCATTTCCGTTTTTGTAAGAATCTACGCAGTCTTGTTGATCCCAGCTGCATTATTAGGAGTGCCAGCAAAAGTGATTGCCATTGTTGCACCACTGCATTTATTTGCTCAATTTTGGTATCATACAAGACATATCAATAGAATGGGATGGTTGGAGTACGTAATAGTAACTCCTTCTCATCACAGAGTACACCATGCTATTAACCCTATTTATTTGGACAAAAATTTTGGTCAAGTATTTATTTTCTGGGATAGATGGTTTGGCACATATCAAGAAGAATTAGCAGACACGCCTTGTGTATATGGTGTAACAAGACCAGTTCAAACCTGGAACCCTATTAAAATTAATTTCATGCACATGTGGTTATTGATTAAGGATGCATGGAGAACCAAAGATTGGAAAGCTAAATTCACTATTTGGTTTAAGCCATTAGGATGGAGACCTGCAGATATGGAAGCGCAATATCCTGTAGAAAAAATTAAAGATGTATACCATTTTGACAAATATGATACCGAAGCACCAAAAGGCATGCAAATATATTTATGGTTTCAATTATTTAGTTTGCTATTACTAGTGAGTTATTTGTTTGGTAATGTGGCAAGCATTGGACATAGCAATATATTTATTTATGGAGCCTTTATTTTTGCACAAGTATATATATTGACTGAATTTATGGATCGCAACCCCACTGCCTATATTTTTGAAATCATCAAAAATGCAATTTGTGTTGGAGGCATAGTTTACTACGGCGGTTGGTTTGGACTTGAAAAAATAGTACCATTAAGTTCTTATATCTTAATAGCCTATTTTATAATAAGTGCCGCAATTGTTACTGCATATTCAATCAAACCAACTACAAAGTCTCCTTTGATGGCTGGCCATTAATAGCGCGTGTAATATTTAAAGGATTACTATTCTGTAAAGCCAATGGCAATAAATTGTCTGGCCAATTTTGATATGATACAGGTCTTAACCATCTTTTTGAAGCATGCACTCCTACTGCAGTAAACCTGCTATCTGTACTTGCTGGATAAGGACCACCATGTACCATACTATCGCACACTTCTACACCTGTTGGCACACCATTAATCACCACTCTACCTGCCAATAAAAATGCTTTATCAAGTAATGACTTATGATTATTTAATTCTTTTTCTGTACCCATAATGGTTGTAGAAATTTGTCCTTGTACACTTGACCAAACTTCTTGTAATTCTTGCATGTCTTTACACTGTACTAAAATGCTATAAGGACCAAATACTTCTTCAGCCAATAATGGATTCGATAGGAAAGTCTTTCCATCTACAGTAGCTAAAACTGGATAGGCATTAGATGCTTCAGGGTTTTTGGCTGTATACACGCAAACACCTTTTTGTTCAATGGCTTTTGTTGCGTGTGCATAATAAGCAGACTGAATGCCATCATGTAACATGGATACTGGAACTAATTCAGACATCTTATTGGATAACAGATGCGCAAAATCATTCAACGCTTTGGATTGAATGCCTATTAAAATACCTGGATTGGTACAAAACTGCCCCATACCTAAAGTGATAGAACCTGCATATTGTGTTGCTAAATTCTCCGCATCGGTTGCTACAATTTCTTCTAATAATATCACTGGATTCACACTACCCATTTCAGCAAAAACAGGGATGGGGTTTTTTCTTGAAGTTGCATAATCTAATAATGCTCTTCCACCATTTCTTGATCCTGTAAAACCAACTGCCGCAATTGCTTCGTCTTGTACCAATGCTTTACCTAAATCCATTTCATTGACACCAAGAGAAGCTGCATCTATATGTTGAAATACATGTTTAGGCATTTGATGTTTAGCAATCGCTTTTTCAATAGCGCCTGCCACCAAGGTAGAAGTTTGAATATGTGCAGGATGTGCTTTAACAATTACAGGACAACCCACAGCCAATGCACTTGCAGTATCTCCACCTGCTGTAGAATAGGCAAAAGGGAAATTACTTGCACCAAAAACCACCACTGGACCCAAGGGCTGATACATACTTCTTATATCTGGCTTAGGAGGAGTTTTAGTAGGTATGGCAGTTTCAATAATAGCATCCACATAATCACCCTTCAATAACATTGCAGCAAACATGCGCAATTGAAAACAGGTACGCCCTCTTTCTCCTTGCAATCTTGGTAAAGGCAAATGTGTTTCTTTATTGGCAGTATCTAATAAGGCATCTCCAAGTGCTTCTATTTCTTCTGCAATAGATTCTAAAAAAGCTGCTCTTTGTTGATTAGATGTAGCAATATATTGTTCAAATGCTTGTTGTGCATTTTGAGTAATCTGTTGGATAGACATAATTATAAAGTATGAAATTCTGGAAGTGAAGGTCTGTTTTTGATACCATGATCGATAATCGCTTCGATACGTTTTCTTTCTTCCCCTTCTAAAACCAATCTAGGTTTTCTTACTAGTTCAGAACCTATTCCACACTTCGCTTCTGCGAACTTAATGTATTGCACTAATTTAGGATGGATATCTAATTCTAATAATGGCATAAACCATCTGTAGATCTTCCTAGCTTCTGCTATATTACCAGCCAATGCCAATCTATACACAGCCATAGTTTCTTTAGGGAAAGCACAAACCAAACCAGCTACCCAACCATCTGCACCTAATAATAATTCTTCTAAAGCCAAAGTATCTACACCGCATAGTAACTTAAATCTATCCCCAAAAGCATTACGCATTCTAGTTACATTGGATACATCTCTAGTAGATTCTT
>CAZXWT010000041.1:0-4021 GCA_964644475.1 uncultured Sediminibacterium sp.
GGGAATTTCCCAAGAAAAAGGGTGGGAGGCAACAGTTTTTTAGATTTTATTATCTATCACTTAACTTTGCAAAGATTTGAAATATACCATCACGATATTACTTCTTACAGCTCTATTAGCTCAGACCTTTTCAAGGTCCTTGGCTATGGCAGATTATTTAGTGAATTTAGAGAACTATAAAAAGAATTGTGTAAATAAGGCAAAGCCTATGTTGCATTGTAATGGTAAGTGTCAAATGCTAAAAAAAATGAAAAAGCAAGAAGGAGATAATGAAACTAATGCTCCTATGCCTAAATTCAATCAAATAGAAGTGGTTTTATCTTCTAAATCTTTCTTTCCTTCTATTCAATTTGTATCAACTACAAACATTTCTAATTATTTTACCTATAATGACGATTTCTCATCCAATTACTTAGGAGCTATCTTTCATCCGCCAGGGGCATAATTGAATTATACTAGAATTCAATTTATTATTCACTGAAATATTTTCTAATGCAACAGCATTTTAAAAATGATGCTGAACGTAAGTCTGTATATAAACTCATGTATAGACTTAGTACAGTATTGTTAATTATAGTAGTAGGCACTATGTCTGCTTTAATGTATTTATTTTTTAAAAAATAAGCAAAATCATGAAAGTAAAAATTATATATATATTATTTATTTTATTGAATACTATTAGTGCTTTTTCACAAGAGCAAAAAATTAATAGTATGGACTCGGCACAATCGAAACAGTTAGAAGATGTCATTGTTACAGCTAACAAGAGAGAAGAGAATATAATTAAAGTGAACACTTCAATTACTTCTTTATCAGCAAAAAAGATAGAAGAAACAAGAACCTGGGGTTTAAGTGGTTTGTCTGCATTAGTTCCAAATTACAATTATCAAGAACTTGGTGTTTCATTCCAGCAAATACAAGCTATTAGAGGTATACAGGTATTCAGTGAAAATCCTGCCGTATCTACTTATATTGATGACGTAAATAACCTTGATATATTAGCCAATGGTTTTGCATTTTCAAATATTGAAAGAATAGAAGTACTAAGAGGGCCGCAAGGAACTTTGTATGGCCGTAATGCAATGGGAGGAGTTGTAAATATCATTACTAAGAAGCCCAATAACCAAGTTGGTGGTTTTGCGGAAACTAGTTTTGGTAATTTAGGATTAGGACGTTACAGTTTTGGATTTAAAGCACCTATTATAAAAGACAAATTGTTTTTTGGTATCGATGGGTTGTTTCAAAAACAAGATGGATTTTTAATCAATGATACAGCTGGAACTTTTAATCCTTCTGCTAATGCAAATGGTAAAATTGTAGGCGGGGAGCAAAATTTATATGGGAATATGTATTTAAAGTGGGTAGCTTCAAAACGATTCCAGTTGACTTTAAATTTAAAAGGACAACAAGACAAGTCCAATAATTCTGGTTTTATGGTTTCTCAGTTTAGTGATAGCTATGCTAGAGTCAATCCAAATAAAATTAATTTAGCAAGAATTGCCAAACACGAGCGAAATATATTGAACAGTTCTTTAGTAGCTAAATATTTTGCAGACCAGTTTACGGTTACCTCAATCTCCGCATTGCAAACAATTGGTTTTGGATTCGAAGATCTAGATTTCCCAGGTTTATATCATTCATTTTATAATGGCAAAATTGGTGAGCTATTACCTCCGCAAAAAGTATGGAGCGAAGAATTCAGAATAAATTCAAATACAACCAATAAGTTCCAATATACTGCAGGCATATATACTTTTAGTCAAAAGGGATATGAGCCAACTACCAATACAGCATATGAATTATCAAATGCAGAAGCGAGTGCCTTTGGTTTGCCAAATGGAACTTATTTAGTTAATCGAAATAGAAGTAATAATTCTGGCCTTGCTGGTTTTGGAGAGATGAGTTACATGTTATCCAATAGATTGAAAGCCACCTTGGGTTTGCGTTATGATCATGAAAAACGCGAAGCTATTTTTAACGGATTTGGAGATGCGATGCTTTTAAATGGTGTAGTAACTGAATTTAAACCCAACATCAAAGCGAATGGGGATTATTCTGCAATTTCACCTAAGTTTTCTGTTAACTATGCTTTTTCTGAATTGTCAAACTTTTATGCAACTTATACAAGAGGTTTTAGAGCTGGGGGTATTAACTCAAGCTCATTGCCAGCTGGTATTAAACAAACATTTGATCCTGAATATTCTAACAACTATGAGGTGGGATATAAAGCTATGTTAGCTAATAAAAAGTTAAGTATTGCTGCTTCTGCCTTTTTAATAGATTGGAAGGATTTGCAATTCTATAATTTAGTTGCTCCTTTTACCTATGCAAGAGAAAATGTAGGTGATGCACAATCTTCCGGATTCGAATTAGAACTTAGTGCACTTCCAATAAAAGGCCTTCAATTAGATGGTAGTTTTGGATATAATGCATCAGAATACAAAGAGTTCAATTTAAAGAGATTGAATTTTGCAACAGGAGCAGAAATAATTACTCCAATTGGTGGAAATAAACTTTCCAATGCACCAACACATACTATTTTCATTGGTGCACAGTACGAAAAATCATTTAATAATAAATTGAAAGCAATATTCCGCGGTGAGTTACGAAATATAGGTGATCAATACACCGATATCCAAAATAAAATCAAACAAGATGCTTATACATTGCTAAATTCAAGACTGAGTTTGGTTTATGATCAATATAGCGTTTCATTTTGGATTCAAAATATTACCAATGAGAGGTATTTAGCTTATGGAAATCCAGATAGTAGTTTTGGTCGTCAATCAAGAATTGCACAACCCAAAACATATGGATTAACATTAAATATTAAATTCTAACAAAAGCAGGGCTACTTTTTTAGAATCGAAGCCCTGCTTTAAATTTCAATTTATGAAAAAACATTTTATTTCTTTCTTAACCTTATTAGCTGTTTCTGTAAATCTTTATAGTCAAAAAACAAACCCTGATAGTTTGGCAATTGGAACTGCTGAGAAACATCAGAAAATGATGGATATATTGTTTACACCTACAAAAGTCCCAATTAAAAAAATTGGTATTTTATTATACGACGGGTATAATACGCTGGATGCAATGGGGCCATATCATACTCTTGCTGAAATTATGGGAGCTAAAACCTATTTCATAGCAAAAAAGAGAGGAATGGTAAAAAATCAACGTGGGTTAGAGATTAAGATAGATAGTTCATTTGATGATGTAACTTCTTTGGATATTTTAGTTATTCCTGGAGGGGCTGCTGAAACTTTTATGCAAACCCAAGACACGGTTACACTGAATTGGATCAGAAAAATTGATAAAACAACTAAGTATACTACAAGCGTTTGTACAGGTTCATGGATTTTAGGTGCTGCTGGTTTACTTAAAGATAAAAATGCAACATCTAATTGGTATAGAGCCGAAGAGGTATTAAAAATGTATGGTGCAAAATATAAAGAAGGGCGCTGGGTTAATGATGGAAAATATTGGACCTCTGCTGGAGTTTCAGCAGGAATAGATATGTCATTGGCAATTATTGATGACTTATTAGGAAGAAAATATACAGAATCTGTTATGTTAGACTTAGAATATGATCCCAAGCCTCCTTATAATGCTGGTGTGCCCAAAAAGTCTGATCCTTTGGTTGCAGATATGATGAAAGAAATGTACGATATGATTATGTTGCCTTTAATTCAAGGTGAACAAAATAAAAAAAATAAATAGTTTGAAATGAAAAAACTAATAATAAGTGCATCCATGTTGTTTTATGGTGTAGTAACATTGCAAGCGCAATCTTTAAGCCTTCAGTTCAATAATTTATTTAAAGGAAACAGTATTGAATTGGGAAAGCATTATAGAACTGATTTAGGAGATTCTCTAAAATTCTCTACGATTAATTATTTTATCAGCAATATTAAGTTCGTTAAAGATAACGGAGATATTTACGAAGTTCCTCAGGATAGTTCCTACTTTTTGCTTAAACAATCTGAATTAAAAAGTACAAGAATTCAGTTAAATAATATTC
>CAZXWT010000041.1:4121-8259 GCA_964644475.1 uncultured Sediminibacterium sp.
TTTTTGCTTAAACAATCTGAATTAAAAAGTACAAGAATTCAGTTAAATAATATTCCTGCAGGGGTCTATAAAGGCATTGAATTTACAATTGGCGTAGATAGTGTTCGTAATACAATGGATGCATCAAAACGAACTGGAAGTTTAGATGTCGGAGGATCAGCAAGAGGAATGTACTGGGTATGGAATTCAGGTTATATCTTTTTTAAATTAGAAGGTAAAACTATAAACGAGGTTGATTCCTTAAATAAACAGTTTAGATATCATATTGGAGGATATGGGGGATATGAGACAAAAACTATCAATAACATAAAAGTTAAGAAATTCAATTCTGATACTTTTGAAATTACAGCTTCAAAAAAGCCTGTTCTCAATATTAATGTGGCAATAGATCAGTTTTTTACTGCAATTACTCCTCTGCGAATCCTAGAACATCCAAGTGTTATGTGGGGAAATTTTTCAGTAAAGATTGCTGACAATTATGAAAAAATATTTTCTATTGGAACTATAAGATATGAATAAGAAACAGTTATATATCATTATTTTATTGGTTTGTATTTCTTTATCCTTTACCATTTTGAATAATGGACCTAGGTTAAAGAAAATCAAATTACCCAGCAATTTCCCTGCTCCAAAATATAACTTGCAAGTCAATCCAATAACTGAAGAAGGATTTACATTGGGCAGAAAATTATTTTATGATGCCAATTTATCTAAAGATGGCACTATCTCATGTGCTAGTTGTCATCAGCAGTCTGCAGCTTTTATTCAAGCAGATCATGATTTAAGTCATGGTGTAGAAGATAGGTTAGGTAGAAGAAATGCATTACCCATTTTTAATGCTTTGTATAAAAAATCGTTTTTTTGGGATGGAGGAGTGCCTAATTTAGATTTTGTACCTGTTAATCCCATAGAGAACGAGCTTGAAATGGATGAGAAAATGGATAATGTAGTACGCAAATTGAAAGCATCGAAATCTTATCGTAATATGTTTAATGCTGCATTTGGTATAGATACTATTTCAAGCCAGTACATATTACAAGCATTTGCACAATTTATGAATGGTATGATTTCAGCTAATTCCAAATATGATAAGTATATCAGGAAGGAGGGCGTCCAATTATCCAATGATGAAAAAGCAGGCTTACAAATTTTTACTCAAAAATGTTCAAGTTGTCATCCAACTCCTTTATTTACAGATGATTCTTTTAGAAATAATGGGCTCTCAAATAACAATCCTTCTGATAGAGGTAGAGAGGAAATAACATTGAATCCTAAGGATAGAGGTAAATTTAAAGTACCTAGTTTGCGTAATGTTGCATTAACAGGTCCTTATATGCATGATGGTAGATTCGAGACTCTTGAAGAAGTTTTAGACCATTATTCCAATGGTGTTAAACAAAGTACAACTTTAGATACTGTACTTAATAAAAAAACTAAAATAGGAATTGCATTAACTAATTTGGAAAAGAAAAAGCTCATAGCATTTTTAAATACTTTAACTGATTATACACTTATAAATGACAAAAAATTTTCAAATCCTATTAAATAAAATTTTATGAAAAACATTTTAACGTTACTTTTTGTGTTGTTTTTGGCTTCTAATTTAAATGCACAAAAATCAAAAGACATACAACCTGATCCCAATAAGAAAGTGTCTATTGTTGAAGCTTCTTGTGGTCAATGTAAATTTAAAATGAAAGGCAAAGGATGTACATTAGCTGTAAGAATTAATGGCAAGGCTTATTTTGTAGATAAATCAGATATTGAGGCATATGGTGATGCGCATTCTAAAATGGGATTTTGTAATGCTATCAGAAAAGCTAGAGTGCAGGGAGAAATAGTGAATAACAAATTTGTAGCCACTTATTTTGAGTTAATTGATAAAAAATAGAATATGAGAAAGATTAAATTGGTAATGTTGACATCAGTTGTATTAATCAGTATTAGTACAATTGCACATGAATTTTGGGTAGCGCCAACTAAATATATTTGTTCCGTAAATGAACCAAATTCAATCAATTGTTATGTTGGTGAGGATTTTACACCAACAATTTGGGCAAATAGAAAATTGAGGACTAAAAGAGTAAATCATTTTAGTTATGATAAAATGACTGACATAACTTATTTTTTTGTTGAAAAAGATTCATTACCCATAGAAATGTTCTTTAAAACTGCAGGTAATCATTTGATTGCATTAGAGTCAAAGCCATCCTATATTGAAATGAATGGAAGTGCATTTAATGAATACTTAAAAGAGGACGGCATGTTAAATATTCTTGAATATAGAAAAAGTAACAAAATATTAAAACAAGGGTCAAAAGAGTTTTATCAAAGATGTGCTAAAACATTATTACAAGTAGGAGGAAAGAATGATTCCACCTTTAAATTGAATACTGGCATGGCATTAGAGATTATTCCTCTGAATAATCCTTATGATTTATCTAATGATACTTTATCTGTTTATTTTGAATTTAAAGGGAAGCCTTTAAAGAAATATCAGGTTAGAACTTGGTGTAAGAAAAGTGGCAAATTAGTTGTTAAGTCTTTTTATACCACGAATGATTCTGGAATTGCAAAGCTTCCTGTAAATGCTAAAGGAGAATGGATGATTTCTCTAGTAAAGATGGAAATATTAAATCAACCTTCCAAGGCTAATTATGAGAGTTATTGGGGTTCTTATACTTTTCAGAGGTAACAAATTATTATTTTTTAAACTTAATAACTCCGAAATCGCATGAAAACAGAGTTATTATTGCTATTTACAAGCTAGTTTGATAATAAAGGTTAAATTAATAATATAAATGACTAGAAATTTAAAAAAGTTAATAACTATATTTTATTGTTTTTCGATTACTGTAAATACTTTTGGTCAAACAAAAATAGATACATCTAAAACTAGGCAACTTCCAGATTTAATTGTAATTGGAAAATATTCATCCAATAACATAAGTAGGCTTGAGCCAATTAAAGGCACTTATATTTTTAATGGTAAAAAAACGGAAGTAATTGACTTAAAAAACATTGATGCCAATATTACTGACAAAACAGGTAGACAATTATTTGCAAAAGTTCCTGGTGTGTTTGTTTATGATATGGACGGCACAGGAAATCAAATCAATATATCTACTAGAGGTCTTGACCCACATAGGGGTTGGGAGTTTAATAATCGAAAAGATGGTGTATTAGTTAATTCAGATATGTATGCCTATCCAGCTAGTCATTATAGTATCCCAATGGAAAGTGTAGAGCGAATTGAACTTGTTAGAGGAACTTCATCTTTGCAATTTGGAGCACAATTTGGTGGGATGTTAAATTATGTATCAAAGCGGGGAGATACTTTAAAAAAAATCGGGTTAGAAAGTTACAATACCATTGGTTCATTTAATTTAAAGAGTAGTTATAATGCAATTAGTGGACAAATTGGAAAAATTAATTACTATACTTATTTTTCTTCTAAATCACGTGATGGATATAGAAACGAGGAACATACTAATTACGATGCGGAAGGAATTATCTTGAATTATGAAGTTAATGCAAGATTGAAAATAAGGTCAGAATTTGCGAGGTCATCCTATTTATATAAAATTCCAGGACAATTAACTGATGCCATGTTTAATGCTGACCCAAGGCAATCTACTCGTTCAAGAAATTATTTTAGTCCTACCATCAATATACCTTCTATCAAAATATTCTGGGAAATTAAGAAAAATACAAAATTAGAATTTACAAGTTCTGCAGTTATAGGAACTAGAAATTCAGTGCTTTTTGATAAACCTGCAACAGTTCGAGATAGTATCAATACTACTACAGGTCAATATAATTCAAGGCAAGTAGATATTGACGAATTCAATAGTTACACTAATGAATTAAGAATATTGAATGGTTATAAATTATGGAAACAAACAAGTCACTTGGTATTGGGTGTTCAATTTATGAATAACGATTTGCACAGAAGACAATTAGGAAAAGGAACTACTGGAAGTGATTATGATTTGGATGTGGTCAACAATGTTTGGGGGCGTGATTTACATTTTAAAACTCAAAATGTCGCATTCTTTGGAGAAAATAGTTTAGCAATTACAAAGAAATTTTCATTAAACACGGGTATACGATTTGAAAAAGGTGATAGTAAAATGAA
>CAZXWT010000042.1:0-8006 GCA_964644475.1 uncultured Sediminibacterium sp.
CGTGACGAAATCGCTAAGCGCAATGCTTCAAAGAAATAAAGCGCATGATTCAGTTCCCACATTGTAAAATTAATTTAGGTCTTTCCATTATTGAAAAAAGAAAAGATGGATACCATGAATTAGAAACAGTTTTTTATCCTGTTCATTTACAAGATATGGTAGAAGTCTGTGTTGCCGAGCATGCGACAGAATCTGTCCAATTTTCTAATACCGGACTTGATATTCCAGGAGATGCATCTAGTAATTTATGTATCAAAGCTTTTCAATTATTAAAAAAGCAATTTCCCAATATACCTGCTACAAAGATCCACTTGCATAAAAATATACCAATGGGAGCCGGACTGGGCGGGGGTTCTAGCGATGCTACTGCTGTGTTGAAAATAATGAATGAATTATTTAATCTACAATTAGACCACGCTACACTAATCGAATTAGCTGCACAATTAGGAAGTGATTGTCCATACTTTGTTTATAATGAAGCATGCCTTGCAAAAGGAAGAGGAGAAATTTTACAACCCATTCAATGTGATTTAAGTAATTATAGTTTTATTTTAATTCATCCAAGCATTCATGTATCTACTGCATGGGCTTTTGCTCAATTAAAACCTCATCAAAAATCAAAATCCATAGAAACCATTGTACAGCAAGATATAATTACTTGGAAAAATGAATTGATGAATGATTTTGAAAAACCCATATTTGAAGCACATCCTATCCTATCAGAACTGAAAGCATATTTATACCAAGAAGGAGCCATTTATGCAAGCATGAGTGGATCAGGTAGTTCTCTATTTGGCATTTTCCCAAAAGGTAAAACAATACAAGCACCAAGCTTTGCAAGTCATATTCGTATAGACCATATTTGATTTTATTCAATTAATGCAAAATGCGAACGTTCGTTATTTGATAATTTTTAATAAATATCATATAACATTAGAAACTTTTGAATGGTTGATAATTATATTGAACAATATCTCGTAAAAATTAGCATTATTTCGTAATTTTCCACAGATCGCTTGTCTGGAAATAATCCGTTTAATCTAATTGAAAGAGCATGATAGAAACAAAGCAATTGGGATTATATGATCCTGCTTATGAACACGACGCTTGTGGTATTGGTTTTGTTGCAAGCATAAAAGGTATTAAGTCACATCAGAACGTAGGCGATGCATTGACTATACTAGAAAATATGGAGCACCGTGGTGCAAGTGGTAGTGAAGTGAACACAGGCGATGGTGCCGGTATTATGATTCAAATTCCTCATCAATTTTTCTTTGATGAATTAGCCAAACAGTCAATTCACTTACCAAGCCATGGAGAATATGGCGTGGGCTTTATCTTCTTCCCTACAGAAAAAGGCGTGATGGAAGAATGCAAAGAAATTTTTGCTACTGCTGCGGAAAAATTAGGCATAGAAATAATTGGCTATAGAAAAGTTCCTGTAAATAAATCAACCATTGGCCCAACAGCATTAAGTGTTGAACCATTAATGGAACAAGTCTTTGTAAAGAAACCTGACTTGATCGCAGATGCTGAAGCTTTTGAACGTAAATTATTTATTTTAAAAAGTTATGCATCTCATACCATCAATAATACCATAAAAAAAGGTGCGATTGATTTTTACATGACTTCTCTTTCTCAAAATGTCATTGTATATAAAGGTCAATTAACTTCTCATCAAGTTCGTGAATATTTCCCTGACTTAAGTGATAAGCGAGTTGTTACCGCATTTGGCTTAGTACACTCTCGTTTTGCTACAAACACATTCCCTTCTTGGAAATTGGCTCAACCATTCCGTTACATTGCTCACAATGGAGAGATCAATACTTTACAAGGAAACTTAAACTGGCTTAGATCAAACGAATCAAGCTTCTTCTCTCCTTATTTTAGCAAGGAAGAATTAGACATGATTTTGCCTGTGGTTACACCAGGTCAATCAGATAGTGCTTGTTTGGACAATGTGATTGAATTATTGACTTTATCAGGAAGAAGTTTACCTCATGTAATGATGATGTTGATTCCAGAAGCATGGGATGGTAATGATTTAATGGACCCTGTAAAAAAAGCATTCTATGAATACCATGCAGCCATTATGGAACCATGGGATGGCCCTGCATCTATATCATTCACCAATGGTAAAATGATTGGTGCTACTTTAGATAGAAACGGATTAAGACCTTCAAGATATTGTGTTACAAAAGATGATCGTGTTATCATGGCATCTGAAACAGGAGCATTACCTGTTGACCAATCTACTGTTATTGAAAAAGGAAGACTACAACCAGGTAAAATGTTTGTAGTGGATATGGAAGCAGGAAGAATAATTAGCGATGATGAATTAAAACAATCAATCTGCAGCAAACAACCTTATGCAGACTGGTTAAATAAATATAAAATTCGATTAGAAGAATTACCTGAACCAAGAATTCAATTCACTCATTTAGAGCACGACCAAATTTTTAAATACCAAAAAGCATTTGGTTATTCTAAAGAAGATTTAGAAACCATCATTGCTCCAATGGCATTGGAAGGAAAGGAACCTATTGGCTCAATGGGCACTGATACTCCATTAGCAGTACTAAGTGATCAACCACAACATATCACAAGTTATTTCAAACAATTATTTGCTCAGGTAACTAACCCTCCAATCGATCCTATTCGTGAAAGAATGGTCATGTCATTAGCGACATTTGTTGGAAGCCAAGGAAGCTTATTAATTGAAGACCCAATGGCATCACATTGTGTTGCTTTAAAACATCCCATTTTAAACAACCATGAGCTAGAGAAAATCAGAAGTATTGATACTGGTGTATTCCAAGCCAAAACACTTCAATGTTATTTTAGAGCTGACGGAAAAGCTGGATCACTAAAAAAAGGACTGGATCGTTTATGTAGATATGCAGTGGATGCAGTGGAGGATGGATTTGAAGTGTTGGTTTTAACAGATCGTTCAATTGATTCTGAACACGCTGCTATTCCAAGTTTATTAGCATGTTCTACAGTGCACCATCATTTAATTAGAAAAGGATTAAGAGGTAAAGTAGGAATTATTGTTGAAGCGGGTGATGTTTGGGAAGTACACCACTATGCATGTTTAATTGGATTTGGTGCTACTGCGATTAATCCATACTTAGCATTGTCTAGTATTAGAGACATGAAGTTGAATGAACAAATCAAAACAGATTTAGAAGAAAAATATTTGAAGAAGAACTATATCAAAGCCGTTAATGAAGGTTTATATAAAGTATTCTCCAAAATGGGTATCTCTACTTTACAATCCTACCAAGGTGCACAGATTTTTGAAATCATTGGCTTGAATAAAGAAGTGGTGAATAGACATTTCACCGGAGCCACTTCTAGAATTGAAGGAATGGGCTTGGATGAAATTGCAAAAGAAATTTTAGCAAAACATGAATTAGCATTTGCCAAGAAATCTTCTCCAGTAGATAGATTACCTGTGGGTGGAATTTATCAATGGAAAAGAAGAGGTGAAGCACATTTATTTAATCCGCAAACTATTCATGCTTTACAACATGCTACATCAACTGCCGATTATGCTACTTTCAAGAAGTACTCTAAATTGGTAAATGATCAAACAGATAAAGCATATACATTAAGAAGCTTATTAGATTTTAAACCAACTAGACCTTCTATTTCAATTGATGAAGTTGAACCTGCTTCTAATATTTATAAAAGATTTGCAACTGGTGCCATGTCTTTTGGATCTATTTCTTGGGAAGCACACACTACCTTAGCTATTGCAATGAACCGCTTAGGTGGCAAGAGCAATACAGGTGAAGGTGGCGAAGACCCAATCAGATATCAGAAAATGGAGAATGGCGATTCAATGAGAAGTGCTATTAAACAAGTTGCTAGTGCAAGATTTGGTGTAACCAGCGAATACTTAACAGAGGCAGACGAATTACAAATTAAAATGGCTCAGGGTGCAAAGCCCGGAGAAGGTGGACAATTACCTGGAGACAAAGTGGATGATTGGATTGGTAAAACAAGACATTCTACTCCTGGAGTTGGATTAATCTCTCCCCCACCACACCATGATATTTATTCTATCGAAGATTTATCTCAATTAATATTCGATTTGAAAAATGCCAATAGAGCTGCAAGAATCAATGTTAAATTAGTTTCTAAAGCAGGAGTTGGTACCATTGCTGCAGGTGTTACTAAAGCGAAAGCAGATGTTGTGTTGATTGCAGGATTTGATGGTGGAACAGGTGCATCTCCTTTAAGTTCTATTAAGCATACAGGTTTACCATGGGAATTGGGTTTAGCAGAGACTCATCAAACCCTGGTTAAAAATAAATTAAGATCACGTGTGGTAGTGCAAGCCGATGGTCAAATGAAAACAGGAAGAGACATTGCCATTGCTGCATTATTAGGTGCAGAAGAATGGGGTGTGGCTACTGCTGCATTAGTGGTAGAAGGTTGTATTATGATGCGTAAATGTCATATGAATACCTGCCCTGTTGGTGTAGCCACTCAGGATCCTGAATTACGTAAAAGATTTAAAGGTAATCCTGATCATGTAGTTACTTTCTTTGAATTTATTACACAAGAGCTTCGCGAGATTATGGCTGAATTGGGTTATAGAACAGTGGATGAAATGGTAGGCCAAGTGGATGCTTTAACCATGCGTAAAAATGTACAACATTGGAAATTTAAAAACCTTGATTTAAGTGGCGTATTATATAAAGAGCCTGCAGAAGAAGGTGTTGGATTATATCAAACAGAAACACAGGATCACGGATTATCCAATGTATTAGATTGGAAATTATTAGAAGCAGCACAACCAGCTATTCAACAACAAGAAAAGGTAAAAGCTAGTTTTGAGATTAAGAATACTGACAGAACTGTTGGAACCATTGTTTCAAATGAAATTACTAAAGTTCATAAAGGCAATGGATTACCAGATGATACCATTCATTTCAAATTTACTGGTACTGCTGGACAAAGTTTTGGCGCATTTAATACAAAGGGTTTAACGCTTGAATTAGAAGGAGATGCTAATGACTATTTTGGTAAAGGTTTAAGTGGTGCACAATTAATTGTATATCCAGATAAGAAAGCAGGATTTGTAGCAGAAGAGAATATCATTATTGGTAATACTGCTTTTTATGGTGCAACTAGTGGACAAGCTTATATCAGAGGTAAAGCTGGCGAAAGATTTGCTGTAAGAAATTCTGGTGCTACAGTTGTTACTGAAGGCGTGGGTGACCACGGTTGTGAATACATGACTGGAGGAACTGCCGTGATATTAGGCCCAACTGGAAGAAACTTTGCTGCAGGTATGAGTGGTGGTATTGCCTATATCTATAATGTGAAGGGCGATTTTGATGAATTATGTAATAAAGAAATGGTAGATCTAGATCCGGTAACAGATCAAGACATTGCTTCTTTAAAACAACTTATTCAAAACCATTACAATTATACAGAAAGTGCTGTAGCTAAATTTATTTTAGCAGATTTTGACAACCAATTAAAACACTTTATTAAAGTATTCCCTCGTGACTACAAAAAAGTGTTATTGTCTAAACAAAAAACTGCTACAGTAAAATAAAAAATTATTATTCAATTTTGAATTCATCATTATGGGTAAACCAACCGGATTTAAAGAATATACTAGAGAACTTCCTTCTAAATTACCTGTAGAAGAAAGAAAGAAAAACTACAATGAATTTGTTCAATTATTACCTGAACAAAAATTAAACGAACAATCCGCACGTTGTATGAATTGTGGTGTACCATTCTGTCATAGCGGATGTCCTTTAGGGAATATTATTCCCGAGTTTAATGACGCCGTATATAAAAAAGAATGGAAAGAAGCATATGAGATTTTGATTTCAACTAATAACTTTCCAGAGTTCACTGGACGTATTTGCCCTGCACCATGTGAGAGTGCATGTGTATTAGGCATCAATCAACCAGCTGTAACAATTGAAGAAATTGAAAAGCATATTATTGAAATCGCTTTCGAAAAAGGTTTTGTAAAACCACGTAAACCCAATACAAGAACAGGAAAGAAAGTAGCCGTAATTGGATCTGGACCTTCCGGTTTAGCAGCAGCTGCTCAATTAAATTATGCAGGACACGAAGTCACAGTATTTGAACGTGATCCAAAACCAGGTGGATTGTTAAGATTTGGTATTCCAGATTTTAAATTAGAAAAAAATGTTGTTGAAAGAAGAATACAAATCTTAGAACAAGAAGGTATTCAATTTAAATGCAATGCCAATGTAGGGGTGAATGTAAGAGTGAATGATATTGTACGTGAATACGATGCTATTGTACTTGCAGGAGGTTCTACTATTCCAAGAGACTTACCTGTTCCAGGCAGAGAATTGAATGGTGTACACTTTGCAATGGAGTTCTTAAAACAACAAAACAAAAGAGTAAGCAACTTACCTGTAGAAGAAAAAGAGATTCTAGCCACAGGTAAAAACGTGGTAGTTATTGGAGGAGGTGATACAGGTAGTGATTGTGTTGGTACATCTAATAGACAAGGGGCAAAATCTGTTACACAATTTGAATTATTACCAAAACCTCCCGCATCAAGAGCATCTTATATGCCTTGGCCTACCTACCCAATGTTATTAAAAACAACTACTTCTCATGAAGAAGGGGTTGAAAGAGTTTGGGAAGTGGCTACCAAAGCATTTATTGGCGATGAAAAAGGGAATTTAAAAGCATTACAAATTGTAGATTTAGAATGGAGCAGCGCCGCTGATGGAAGACCAGCTAGTTTTAAAGAAAAAGAAGGTAGTGTAAGAGAAATACCTTGTGAAGCTGCATTTTTAGCAATGGGCTTTCTACATCCACAACAAAATGGATTATTAGAAGAACTTGGGGTAGAATTAGATGAAAGAGGAAATGTAAAAGCAACCGAAACTGCATTTCAAACCTCCGTTCCTAAAATTTTTACTGCAGGTGACATGAGAAGAGGCCAGTCTTTGGTGGTTTGGGCAATCAGCGAAGGAAGAGAATGCGCAAGAAAAGTGGACATCTATCTTACAGGAAGTTCATTATTAGAAACAAAAGATGCAAGTTTATTGGCTCAAATGGCATAATTTCATATTTTCAGGCCATTTCATAAACTAAGTTATACACATGCCGATTCTTGAGAATCGGCATTTTTTTGCTCTATACTATTCAAAATCAATCTAATAGATACATATTAATTGAATATTATATCATATTACATTATTTTATATGTTTATTTATTTTTATTGAAAACATAATTTTTATTGTATTTTTGAAAATATAAATTAATATATTTTATTTTTTAATATTAAATCAACAAGCATGAAGAATCAAGTTGTACAAAAAGTAACCCCTTTCCTACTTCTTTTAGTTGTAGCTGTGTTAGCATTATTTGTTCCCCAATTACCCAATTTCCAGGGAGATGCAAATACTTATAGTGCAGCAGATATTGCATGGATATTAGTGGCTACTGCCTTGGTATTTATCATGACTCCTGGTTTAGCCTTCTTTT
The DNA here is from genome assembly GCA_964644475.1 of uncultured Sediminibacterium sp. Taxonomy (GTDB): domain Bacteria; phylum Bacteroidota; class Bacteroidia; order Chitinophagales; family Chitinophagaceae; genus Sediminibacterium. Next base: position 7,508 of record CAZXWT010000042.1, read on the forward strand.
ATGGCGGAATGGTTCATAGAAAGAATATCATTTCAACAATGATAAAGAGTATTGTATCTGCAGGTATTGTAACAGTGATCTGGGTTACATATGGATATAGCTTAAGTTTTGGTGAATCTATCAATGGTTTAATAGGCAATCCAATGACCCACTTGTTCTTTAAAGGTGTTGCCAATGGTGCTCCTGCTTTACAAGGCGGGGCTGCATTAACTATTCCATTATTGTTATTTGCTATGTTTCAATTAATGTTCGCCATCATCACACCAGGTTTAGTAGTTGGTGCAGTAGCTGAACGTATCAAATTCACTTCATACATTTTATTCATTGTCTTATTTATCACATTTGTATATGCTCCATTGGCCCATTGGTCTTGGCATCCTAGCGGATTCTTATTTAAAATGGGCGCATTAGACTTTGCTGGTGGTACTGTGGTACATATTAGTGCTGGTTGTGCTGCATTAGCTGGTGCAATAGTTTTAAAACAAAGAAGAGCTAAATT
>CAZXWT010000043.1:0-2922 GCA_964644475.1 uncultured Sediminibacterium sp.
AATGCAGGTTCTGCATTAGGTGCAAATGCATTAGCAGTAAATGCTTTTGCAACAACTAATACCGCTGCTGCAGCTGCAGGTTTGGCTTGGATGTTTTTTGATGTAATGAAAGGCAAAAAACCTTCTGTATTAGGATTCTGTATTGGCGCAGTGGTTGGCTTGGTTGCCATTACCCCTGCTGCTGGATTTGTAGGTATCCCTCAAAGTATTTTTATTGGTATCGTTGGTGCAGTGATTTCAAATGTATTAAGTCATGCATTTAAATTATCAAGAGTGGATGATACCTTAGATGTATTCCCTTGTCACGGTATTGGTGGAATAGTTGGTATGTTATTAACTGGTGTATTTGCCTCTAAAGCAGTAAACCCTGCTGGTGCTGATGGATTATTTTATGGCAATCCTACATTTTTCTTTATTCAGTTAAAAGCAATGTTAATTGTAGTAGCATATAGCTTTACAGTTTCTTTTGTCATCTTCAAATTAATTTCTTTCTTATTACCATTACGTGTATCTGAAGAAGAGGAAGAATTAGGATTAGATGCCACACAACATGACGAAAAATATGGCAGAAACCCCTTAAAAGCATAATAGAACACTAGAAAATTTATTTTATTTTTTTAGCAAGCAATCGGACCTCCCTAATCCAAAATTAGGGAGGTTTTTTTGTATATTAGTGCCTGATGAAAAAGCAGAAAAACCCTTTAAAATATTTAATCCGCTTATTGCAACTTATTTATTGTATTTATGCGCTATTGGTGTTTGCTATACTAACTATAATTTCTGTTATTACTATGCTTTTTTTACTTCCATTTAGTAAGAATAAACTTAGTAAAAGAGTCTATAAAATATGCAGGTATTGGGCAAAAGCATTTTCTTTTCTAATTGGTGTTAGACATATTGAAATTTTTGAAGATAAGCACGATTTCAAAAAGCCACATATTTTTGTGGCCAATCACAATTCTTATATGGACATCCCCCCCATTGTTCAGTTAAAACACCAACCTATTAAACCTTTGGGAAAGTTTGAATCTTCTAAAATTCCCATTTTTGGATGGATATATCGTGCAGCAGTGATTATGGTAGATAGAAGCAGTCCAGACAAAAGAGCAAAAAGCTTACGAAACCTCAAAGCCGCTTTGCATAAAAAGACATCCATCTTTATTTTTCCAGAAGGAACTTTTAGTATGACAGAAGAGCAGCCCATGAAAGAATTTTATAATGGGGCATTTAAATTAGCTATTGAAATGCAAGTTCCCATACAACCCATTTTAATGATTGATGCTATTGATAGAATGCATTATTCAAGTGTATTTACCTTAACACCTGGTAAAAATAGAGTGGTCTATTTACCAACAGTGCATATTGATGGTTATACAATGGAAGATATAGACAAATTAAAATACAAAGTATATCAGATGATGGATGAAGGATTAAGAAGATACAGATCCTACCCTACTAAATAACCAATATGTTCGCAGAAATTATTATACCATTAGCGCTTCCTAAAAACTATACTTGGTCTATCCCAGCGGATTTACAAGAACAAGTTATGGTAGGTATGCGTGTGGAAGTAATTCTAGGTGCAAATAAAAGATATGCGGGTATTGTAAAAAAAATTATAACTGAAAATAATATAGGATTTAAAACAAAATCCATCTTAGGTATTTTAGATGACACCCCAATTGTATTTCCAGCGCAAATTGCATTATGGGAATGGATGGCTAAATACTATATGTGTACAGAGGGAGAAGTGATGCAAGCTGCGATTCCTAGTCATTTAAAAATATCTAGCGAAACGGTATTTGTTTTAAATGAAGAATATACAAGAGATGTACATGCGCTATCAGATGCAGAATACATCATCAGCGAAGCACTTGAAATCAAAAAGACATTGAATCTTGTAGAAATACAAAAACTTCTTGACCGAAAATCAGTTTATCCTGTGATGAATAAACTAATCCAAAAGGGTATCTGTTTTGTTCAAGAAAGTATGACAGATAAATATACTATTAAAGAAGAAACAATCATTCTCTTAGCACCTGAATATAAAAACGAAGCTAATTTAGAGGCTTTAATGAATGAATGGACAAGAGCACCTAAACAACTGCAACTTCTATTAGCTTATTTACACTTAATAAAAACAGAAGGCAATGTAAATCAAAAAGACTTATTACAAAAAGCCGAAGCTTCACATGCTCAATTAAAAGCATTAATAGAAAAAGGTATTCTAATAGCAGAGAAAAGAAAGATAGATCGAATAAATAATAAATCGATAGAATCTTCTACTAATATTACTTTAAGTGATTTGCAAAAGAAAAGCTTAGAAAGTCTTAAAGAGCAAATGCAAGACCATGCCGTAAATTTATTACATGGTATTACAGGAAGTGGCAAAACACAATTATACGTATCTCTTATTAATGATATTGTGGCCAAAGGTAAACAAGCATTATTTATGCTACCCGAAATTGCCTTAACTGCACAAATGATCAGAAGACTTAAAATGTATTTTGGTAACAATATAGCTATTTATCATTCTAAGTTTAATCCAAATGAGCGAGTAGAAATTTGGAATAAAGTAAAGACAGGAGAAATTAAAATTGTATTAGGCGCAAGGTCTGCATTATTTCTACCATACAAAGACCTTTCTTTAATTGTAATTGATGAAGAGCATGATGGGTCTTATAAGCAACAAGACCCCGCTCCTAGATACCAAGCTAGAGATACAGCTATTTACTATGCCAATCAAATTGGTGCTAAAGTAATCTTAGGATCTGCTACACCTAGCGTGGAGAGCTTTTACAATGCAAAACAAAAAAAATACGGTTATGTATATTTGAATGAGCGTTATAGTAAAGGCAGTTTGCCAAAGATCGAAATTATAGACACTAAAAAACAAATAGACAATACAACTGTACTTACTCC
>CAZXWT010000043.1:3022-6080 GCA_964644475.1 uncultured Sediminibacterium sp.
AAGCAAGATTTTAAACAGAAAAATTTTGGGACTGAGCAAATCGAAGAAAAATTAAGCAAAGCACTGCCACATATACGTATTGCTAGAATGGATTTAGACAATATCAAAGGCAAAAATGAACATGATCAACTCATTCAACATTTTGAACAAAGACAGATTGACGTTTTAGTTGGTACACAGATGGTCGTAAAGGGATTAGATTTTGAACATGTAGACTTAGTGGGTATTGTAGATGCAGACAGTTTACTCAATTTTAATCAATACAGGGTAAATGAAAGAGCTTTCCAGATGATGGAACAGGTAAGTGGAAGAGCTGGAAGAAAAAATGATCAAGGGAAAGTATTGATTCAAGTAAGTCAAGTACAACACCCTGTGATTCAACTGGTGCAAGCACATGACTATTTCAAATTCTATGATTTTGAGATTCAAAACCGCAAACATTTTGCCTATCCTCCATTTAGTAGAATTGTGAGCTTACTTTTTAAGCACAAAGAGAATAATATAGCAGAAGAAGCATGTAATCATTTTCTTTTATCATTAGACCCGGCAATTCAAAAAACAGTTCTTGGCCCTGCACAACCCGTAATTAATAGAATTAGAAATAAATATATTTGGGAATTATGCATTAAGATATCTCCTAAAGCTGATCAATTGAATTTGGCAAAAAGGCAATTATTACATTATTTACAATTAATTCAAGTACATCCAAGATATAAAAGCGTACAAATAGTATTAGACATAGATCCAAATTAATCAGATGCTTATTCAAGAAAACATATCACTTAGCTCACTTAATAGTTTTGGTTGTAATGCTAATGCAAGTCATTTTTGTATTATCAAAAGAAAAGACGAATTAAATGATGCAATAAGCTGGTGTAAGCATCAGCAAAAACCATTTTTAATTTTAGGTGGGGGGAGTAATATATTATTTACAAAAGATTTTGATGGATTAGTGATCAAAATGGAGATTAAAGGAATTGAACTAGTAAGAGAAACCCCATCTGATATAATCATTAATGTTGGAGCCGGTGAAAATTGGCATTTGTTTGTAAAATACTGTGTTCAAAAATCTTGGGGTGGAATTGAAAACCTTAGTTTAATTCCTGGTACAGTTGGTGCAGCACCCATACAAAATATTGGCGCGTATGGAGTAGAAGCCAAAGACAGTATTACCCAAATTACGGCATTTGACACCCAAATGAATCAATGGACAACTATCCTAAATAAAGATTGCCATTTTGGATATAGAACTAGCTTATTCAAACAAGAAAAGAATAGGTACATCATTACTGAAGTACAATTCTGTTTACAAAAGCAACCAAAATTACATACTGACTATGGCGCCATTAGAGATGTTCTGCATCGAAAACAAATTAAACAGCCAAGTATTGAAGCCATATCTGATGCAGTTATTGAAATAAGATCAGAAAAACTACCAGACCCCTCCACACTTGGAAATGCAGGTAGTTTTTTCAAAAATCCCACAGTTAGTTTAGAAGTTTATAATGCTTTGAAAGAAGCATACCCTTCGTTGGTTGCTTTTCCTATTTCCAATACAGAATACAAATTAGCCGCTGGATGGCTTATTGAACAAGCTGGATGGAAAGGTAAAAGAAATGGTGCAGTGGGTTGTTATGAAAAACAAGCACTAGTGATTGTTAATTATGATGACGCAACAGGCACAGAGATATATAATTTCTCAGAAAAAATTATACAATCTGTCCAAGACAAATTTGGCATCCAATTGGAAAGAGAAGTGAATGTAGTTTAATACTTCACGACGATCTCTACCCTTCTATTTAATGCTCTACCCTTGTTGGTTTTATTATCTGCAATTGGCTGATTAAATGCAAAACCTTTAGCTGATAATCGCTTAGCATCAACACCTTTCTTGATCAAATATTGCATCACTGCCTTTGCTCTTGATAAAGAAAGTTTATCATTTATTTTTAGTGTACCCGTATTGTCAGTATGACCTCCAATTTCTAATTGAATATTTGCATTATCTGCCATCAATTGAATTAATGAATTTAATGGAGCTGTTTGTTTTTTAGTCAATTGATTACTTCCTGTTGCAAATTTTAATTTAGAACTTGCTGCGTCGACTAATGGTTGCAAATCTGCACATCCATTATTAGCTGCAATACCAGCGATAGTTGGACACTTATCTTCTTCATCATTTACCCCATCCTTATCAGTATCAGGAATTGGGCATCCCTCATATCTGCCTAAACCTTTTGTAGTGGGGCATTTGTCTTGCTCGTCATTGATACCATCTTTATCTGTGTCAGGAATTGGACATCCCTTGTATTTTGCAATTCCATCAGTAGAAGGACATTGATCTTGTTCGTCATTGATGCCGTCATTGTCTGAATCAGGAATGGGACATCCTTTATATTTTGCAATACCTTTTTGATTAGGACAAGCATCTTCCGAATCAGAAACTCCATCATCATCACCATCCACTTTAATTGGCGCAGGTGGTAATTCAATTGCTTTCTTATCCTTCCCCTTTATAGGCAAAGTATAACTAATGCTATGACTATAATGCATTTTAGTTAACGAAGAAGCTTCTGCTCTATAAGTGCTCATGATATTTACAAATGAGCCATATTTAGCCTTAATCTGCAAACCAGCACCAATAGGCGCATAGGCTGTATAATAGGAAAAATGATCTGCTCCCACTCCAATACCAGCAGTAACAAATGGCACTACATTTTTATTATCTGTTGCAAATTTATAGTTCAAATTAACATCTAATGCCGTATAATTTTGATTAGATTTTGCTGCAGGAACTTTTAAAGAAGTATAATAGGGATATTTTAAAGAGGCATAATCTAGATTAACCATAAAATCAATCTTACTAGTGATCCCTTTAAAATATTGTACACCAAATGCTGGAACGCCTTTAGTCAATCCTTCTGTTAAATTAGTTTTCTTGAAATCTAAATAAGATACTCTAAAGCCAATAGCCCCTTTCTTAATGGTTGAGTCTTGAGCAAAAATTGCCGAAGTCAAGATTACACTAAACAATACCAAAATTACTTTTTTCATAACT
>CAZXWT010000043.1:6180-7860 GCA_964644475.1 uncultured Sediminibacterium sp.
CCAGTAGAAGTCAAAGTACCATCTAAACCTTTACTATAAAAGCTTGCAATACCGGTAACTCTATTTAGTTCTATGGTAATTCTGTTGGTATCTATTTTTCTTTTATATTTTTTAATATTAACTGAATCCAAATAATTGATGGTTGTCAATGTATTTGAATAAATATTTTGCGCCATTGAAACCAATGGTGCAAAAAAGAAAAATAATATGATAATCTTCAACTTCATTGATTATTAGTTAATATCAATCACTTCAACTACACTATCCAAATTCAAAGGTCCATAAATATGTGGAAACAACTCATCTAGATCAGTTGCTAATTCAAATAAAACCGGCCTTTGAACTTTAACTTTTTCAATTTTTAACTTAACTAAACCAGTCTTACCCTTGTAGAATCTGTCCAATACGCCAGCTACCTGTCTTTCAATTGAACAATGTATAAACCCTTCTTGATCATAGCCTACTGGCTTGTATTCATTATTTTTTTGCGCATCTTCCCACTCTTTTCTTGTGGTTACATGGTATATGTATTCGCTTTCCATCATTTTTTTCTTTTTTATTTTAAAATTCTAGGAATTTTTTGCTCACGCATCATTAAATCAGCTAACACGATAGCAGTTACCGCTTCTAATACCACAGGTACTCTTAAAGCAATACATAAATCGTGTCTTCCCTTGACTGAAAATGTTTCTTGTTCATTGGTTTCCCAATTCCAAGTAATTTGTTCTTTAGGTGTTGAAGAAGTTGGTTTTACCGCAATTCTGAAAACTAGATCATTTCCATTGGTATATCCACCAACCACACCACCAGCATGATTGGTTTTAGTTTGACCACTTGCATCAATAATAGCATCATTATGATCCACTCCAAACATATTGGCTGCAGCAAATCCAGTGCCAAATTCAATTCCACGAATGGCAGGAATCGCAAATACTGCATGACTAATTAAAGACTCCACTGAATCAAAAAAATGTTCTCCTAAACCAATAGGCAACCCTTTTACTGTACACTCGACAATTCCTCCAACACTATCTTTTTGATCAATCGCTTTTTGAAAACCTTTCTCCAAATCAGTCTCTCCACCAATACTTACAATATGTGCTACAACCTCAATCTCTTTCAATAATTTTTTAGCAATAACACCCGCCCCTACTAAAGCTGCAGTTAATCTGCCACTAAAATGTCCGCCACCTCTATAATCCTCAAAGCCACCAAATTTATGGTGAGCAGTGAAATCTGAATGTCCCGGTCTTGGCACCGATCTTTGCTTTTCATAATCCCCACTTCGGGTATTATTATTTTCAAAAATCATTGTCAAAGGTGCTCCTGTAGTAATATCATTAAATAAGCCCGACTTGAAAATAGGCATATCGTCTTCCTGTCTAGGCGTTGTTCCCTTTTGTTTACCTCCTTTTCTTCGTTCCATATCTACCACAAAATCTTCTACTTTTAATGGTAAGCCTGCAGGACAACCATCCACTACAACACCAACACAAGCGCCGTGCGATTCTCCAAAAATTTGCAATTTAAATAAGGTTCCAAACTGATTCATAATGTTATGCTACTTACAAGTTAAGTAATTTATTGTATATCAACTTTAGCACCCAAATGTTGCAAGTGCTCGAAAAAGTCGGTATAAGATTTGTTAATGGCTTCAGCCTCAGTGATTTCGATTGGACC
>CAZXWT010000044.1:0-7811 GCA_964644475.1 uncultured Sediminibacterium sp.
AAGGCCGCCTTTTTTATTCCCTAAATTCAAATTATCTTCAACCAACTTTTAAAATTATGGGAATGAATATTGTTGGTATAGCAGAAAGGTTTATGCGCTATGTTCAAATAGATACACAGAGCGATCCAAATAGTGAGCGTTTCCCTAGTACCGAAAAACAAAAAAATCTATCTTCTATATTGGTGGAAGAATTAAAACAAATGGGAATTGATGATGCTCATTTAGATGAGTTTGGCTATGTAATGGCCACCATTCCATCTAATTCAAGTGCAAAACTTCCTGTTATTTGTTTTTGCGCCCATGTAGATACTGCGCCAGATTGCAGTGGTACTGATGTAAAACCCATATTACATAAAGAATATAATGGGTCAGCTATTATATTGCCGGACGATCCAACACAGGTAATTACTGTTGATCAATATCCGTATTTGAAAAATTTTATTGGCAAATCAATTATCACCGCTTCTGGAAAAACATTATTAGGAGCAGATGATAAAGCAGGAGTGACCATTATTATGGAATTGGCTAAATATATTATGGCGAATCCTTCAATACAACATGGCACTATTAAAATTTTATTTACACCAGACGAAGAAGTTGGAAGGGGTACAGATCATTTAGATATACAAAAGTTAGGGGCCGATTTTGCTTATACTTTAGATGGAGGTGAATTAGGCTGTTTCGAAATGGAAACTTTTAGTGCCAATGCATTAACCCTATACATTGATGGAGTGATAGCACATCCAGGTGCTGCTAAAGGGGTAATGCAAAATGCCATTAAAATTGCCGCAGCTATCATTGAAGCGCTACCTACAAATGAATTATCACCAGAGTCTACCGAAGGTAAATTGGGCTTTGTTCATCCTAATCATATTAGTGGAGGTGCAGAACATGCAAGCATTGAATTTTTAGTGAGAGATTTTGATACGAATCAACTCGAGATGCATGCTCAAAGAGTATTGAGTATTGCGAATGAAGTAATTGCTAAAAATCCTGCATTCAATAAATCATCTGTTCGAATGGAAGTAAAAGAGCAGTATAGAAATATGAGAGAAATAATTGATCAGCATCCATACATTGTTGAAAGGGCTTTAGCAGCATATAAAAAAGCGGGTATCGAACCCATTGTGGAACCTATCAGAGGAGGAACAGATGGAAGTAGAATGAGCTTTATGGGATTGCCAACGCCGAATATTTTTACAGGAATGCAAGCTATCCATAGTAAGCATGAATGGATAGGGGTGGAGGATATGGAGAAGGCAGTAGAAGTATTGGTGAATTTGGTAGAAATAAATTAACTTTAAACATAAATTAGAAACTATGTTGTTTTTATTACAAGCAGTGGAGAGTAAAATATCTTTATTTAGTTTATTACAGAAAGGAGGATGGATCATGTATCCATTATATGGATTATTAGTGATCGCCATTTTTGTTTTTATAGAAAGATTCTTAGCGATTAAAAAAGCAGGTGCTATTGATCCACAATTTATGTTGATTATCCGTGATCATATTATTGGTGGTAATATTTCAGCAGCAAAAGCATTGGCAAAAAATACAGCTAACCCTGTTGCTAAAATGATTGAGAAAGGTATTATGCGTATTGGCAAACCTTTGGACGCTATTGAAAAAAGCATGGAGAATGTAGGCAAGTTAGAAATGTATAGCATGGAGCGTAATTTGAATATCTTATCCTTGGTGGCTGGTATTGCTCCAATGTTTGGCTTTTTAGGAACTATTGTGGGTATGGTGCAATTGTTTTATGGTATTGCATCTACTGGTGAGTATACTTTAAACACCATTGCTGGAGGTATTTATACTAAAATGATTACTTCTGCTACAGGTTTAATTATTGGTTTGATTGCTTATGTTGGCCATAATTTTTTATCAACTCAAATTGATAAGACTGCCAATAAAATGGAAACTGCAAGTGCCGATTTCTTAGATATTTTACAAGAACCAACTCAAGCTTAAGATGAATTTAAGAAATAGACTTAGACATCAACCTGAAGTGCATACTGGTGCATTAAATGATATCTTATTCATATTATTATTGTTTTTCTTAATTGTGTCTACATTGGCCAATCCCAATGTAATTAAAGTGTCTAATCCAAAATCTGCAAGTGATACTAAGGCAAAACAAACCGTAGTAGTAACAATCGACAAAGATCAACACCTTTTTATTGGTTCTACTCCTGTTGTAATGGATTCATTATCTAGTCAATTAAAAACCTTCTTATCTAAAGAAACGGAAAAGCCTTCTGTGGTGATTAACGGCGATAGTGTTGCAAACTTAGGAGTGACTATTCAAGTAATGCAAATTATTAAGCAATTAGGAGCAACTCCAGTAGTGGCAGTGGATCCATCTCACTAAGACTTCCTATTTCTTTTTGAATTGGCTTAGTTTTTCAAACTAGCTCTAACCATTCTGTCCTTGCCATACATGTCTTGTTTCAATTCTGCATGATAGCCCATCTCGTCCAATAACTTAAGGATAGCTTGCCCTTGATCATAATGTATTTCAAAAAATAACTGACCATTGGCATTGAGCGCTTGTTTTCCTAATTGTGCAATTTTAGAATAAAACTGTAAAGGAAAATGATCTGAAACAAATAAAGCCATAGCGGGTTCAAAATGAATTACCTGCTCTTGCATGGATGCTTTTTCTCTATTAGGTATATAAGGTGGGTTGCTTACAATAATGTCAAATTTGTCTTGTAATTGTTTGGTCTGCAAAATATCTTGTTCAATAAAATTGATAGCAGTATGATGTGTTCCCGCGTTTTGTTTAGCTACTTCAATGGCTTTACTACTAACATCAATTGTGCTAATACTTGCATTAGGTAATGCTAATTTTAATGCGATGGGTATACACCCAGAACCAGTTCCAATATCTACTATTGACAATGGTTTGTTTACAATCTCTGCATAAGATATTATCCATTCAACTAACTCTTCGGTTTCTGGTCTTGGTATTAAAACATGTTCATTGACAAAATAGGGTTTACCCATGAACCAAGCTTTTTGAATAATATATTGAATAGGTTTTCCAGTAAGTAGTTCTTGTGTATAGGTTTCTAGCTGTATTGCTTGTTCTTCTTCGATTGCATCATTTTTATGAATGTTTTGATGCAATGCATCCCATCCAGTTACTTCTTCTATTAACATATTGACAATGCTATTTAACTCTAGTGGTTCGTATATACTAGTTAATTGGTGTTTAATAGCTTGTTTTGTATCTTGCAAACTCATACTGCAATGTTACAACAATGGATCCATTTTACTACAATACTATCGAACAACCAGCTATGGCTGAGTTTAAAGACAGGGGTAGTCAATTTATTGCATATAGTTTTCCTGTAAATAGTATTGATCAAGCTAAAAAGCATTTGGCAGCGCTGAAAAAAGAACATCCTAAGGCAGTACATCATTGTTTGGCTTATAGAATGGGAGTTGATGGATCTACTTTTAGAGTAAGTGATGATGGTGAGCCTTCTGGCTCTGCTGGAAGACCCATCCTTGGTCAAATTGATAGCAAGCAATTAACCAATATCTTAGTGGTGGTGGTAAGATATTTTGGAGGCACTCTTTTAGGTGTTCCAGGTCTAATCAATGCTTATAAAACGGCTACATCTTTGGCTTTGCAATTAGCGCCTATCATTCAAAAGCCCATTGAGATAGAATACAAATTGCATTTTGATTATCAAAAAATGAACGAAGTAATGATGATGGTCAAGCAATACAATTGTTCTGTGGTAGAACAGGTGGCTCAATTATTTGTTGAATTGAAAGTAGGCATTCCCAAAAACAGATTAGAAGAAGTCATTCGAAAATTAGACGATCTACAAGGGGTTAGCTATGCTACTAGTTTGGTAGAATAAATAGTACTAATAAGTATAAAATCCTTGACCGGTTTTTACACCCAGTTTCCCTTCTTCTACTAATTTTACTAATAAAGGAGATGGCGCATATTTATCATTTTGAAATCCTTCATGCATGATTACCATGATATTTTTGCAAACATCTAATCCAATATAATCTGCTAATTGCAATGGTCCCATTGGATGGGCCATACCTAATTTCATTATTTGATCAATAGTTGCAGCATCACTCACGCCTTCTGCTAATGCAATGATCGCTTCATTAATCATTGGCATTAAGATTCTATTGGCGATAAATCCAGGGAAGTCTTTCACCACACAAGGTATTTTATCAATTTGTTTGGTGAGTGTTACAATGGCTTCAGTAGTCGCTTCACTGGTTGCCTGTCCATTGATAATTTCTACCAATTTCATCACAGGTACTGGATTCATAAAATGCATGCCAATTACTTTTTCAGGTCTATTGGTCACTGCCCCTAATTGAGTAATAGAAATGGAAGAAGTGTTACTTGCTAAAAGACAATTAGCTGGAGCGTATTTGTCTAATGCACTAAAAATGCTTTTCTTGATTTCACTATTTTCTGTTGCTGCTTCAACTACAAGATCTGCTTCTTTCACTCCCTCTTCTAATTGAGTGATACAATTAATATTGCTTAACGTATTTGCTTTTGCTGCTTCATCAATAATACCCTTAGCAATTTGTCTATCCAAATTTTTATGAATAGTTTGAATGGCTTTTTCTAATGCCGCAGATTGCGTGTCAATTAAATTTACTTGGAATCCTTTTTGTGCAAATACATGTGCAATACCATTGCCCATTGTGCCCGCTCCAATCACTGCAATTTTCTTCATAAATTATCTTTTAGATTTATAGTCCCCTCTTTTCCATGAATTAATAAAGCTTTTCCAAGCTGCAGGATTTAAAATATTCATTGGAGGTAATTGTCCAGAATAATAGTATCTAGATGCTTGTTGATTTAAAGAGGCACCCACGGCTTCTTTACCATCTCTTGGTAAACTTGAAAGAATGATTCTCTTCTGTGCAGCACTAGTATTTTTTCTTGCTGTTTCATACATGTCATCATCCACTTTCGAATTCACAAAATCTCTTTCAAATTGTTGTCTTGTTGGTCTTGGTTTTAATATAGTAGCAGGTAAGAAATTTGTATCGTTTACCATCAATTGAATCACGCTATATTGATTACCATCCAAATTGTTGGGGATTTGTATCACTCTGTCTTTAAATCCTACACAACTAAAAGTAATTTTTTCACCTTTATTTACTGCAATAGAGAATACGCCATCATTATTGGTGATAGTTCCTCGTCCTTTATTATTAACCACAATGCTTGCAAAAGGGATGGCTTTTAAACTATCTGCAGTCATGATAACACCATATAATTGCACCACAGAATCTCTGTAAATATTAGGGACTGAATTGGTGTTTTGAGCAGCTGCATTCTTATTGATTAAGCTGATCAGAACGATTAAAAGGCTTAGAAATAGTTGCTTTTTCATGTGGTTACAAAATTAAGTAGCAATTGGCTATTTTTTTCGTTTTTCGGGGATAATCCTTGTTTTAATTGGGCAAAATAAGGGTATTGAACCTTAACTTTGCACAGCTTAATTTTATTTAACAAAAACTTGCAAAATGACTGAGGCGGATATTCTAAAAGCGTTGAGTAATGTTCAAGAACCTGATTTGGGAAAAGACTTGGTTAGCTTGAATATGATTCAAGATTTGAGCATCAATGGCAATAAAGTAGCTTTTACTATTGTATTGACTACGCCAGCATGCCCAATGAAAGATTTGATGAAAAATGCCTCTGAAAATGCCATTAAATTATTGGTGAATAAAGAAGCTATTGTGCAGGTGAATTTTACTTCTAAAACTACTACCTCTAGAAAAGATGATCAAGCAGTTTTGTCTAAAGTAAAAAATATTATTGCTGTAGTAAGTGGGAAAGGAGGTGTTGGGAAAAGCACTGTTTCTGCGAATGTTGCATTGGCTTTAGCAGCAGGTGGCGCTAAAGTGGGATTAATGGATGCGGATATTTATGGCCCTAGTGTACCCATTATGTTTGGTGTAAGAGGTCAACGTCCTTTAATGAAAGACGAGAATGGCAAGGGGGTTATTATTCCTATGGAAAAATATGGTATCAGTTTAATGAGTATTGGTTTATTAGTGGATGAGAAAGATGCTGTAGTTTGGAGAGGGCCAATGGCAAGTAGTGCCATTAGACAATTTATCACAGATGTGGATTGGGGTGAATTAGATTATTTAGTAATTGATATGCCTCCTGGAACTGGAGATATTCACTTAACTATTATGCAAACTGTTCCAGTAACAGGAGTGATTATTGTAAGTACTCCACAAAACGTGGCTCTAGCAGATGCGAAAAAAGCGATTGCTATGTTTGGTCAAGCTAAAATCAATGTGCCCATTATTGGACTAGTGGAGAATATGGCTTATTTCACTCCTGCAGAATTGCCAGAGAATAAATATTATCTATTTGGCAAAGAAGGGGGTAAGCGATTAGCAGATGAATATGATTTACCATTCTTGGGGCAAATACCATTAGTTCAATCAATTAGAGAAGGAGGAGATGAAGGGGTTCCTGCAATGGTTGGGAATGACTTATTGTCTAAAGATGCATTTACCAAAGTGGTTTCTTTAGCAGTAAGACAGATTGCTGTTAGAAATGCAGATTTACCTAAAACACAAACCATCACTGTAGAATAGTATGTCTAAAAAAATTATCATAGCCATTGATGGTTTTTCTTCTTGTGGAAAAAGTACATTAGCTAAAGCACTGGCAAAAGAATTGTCTTATGTGTTTATTGATACTGGTGCCATGTATAGAGCGGTTGCTTTGTATTTTATGAGACATCAGGTTTCTTTTGAAGACCTGCAAGCCATTGAAAAAGCCATTCAATCTATACGTTTACATTTTGTTTTTAACGAATCTACTGGCAAGAGTGATATGTATTTGAATGGAGAGAATGTGGAATTGGCTATTAGAGAAATGAAAGTGAGTCAGAAAGTAAGTGAAGTGGCAGCTATTCCAGCGGTAAGAGATTTTGCTGTTGCTCAACAACAAGCAATGGGAGAAGAAAAGGGGATAGTAATGGATGGTAGAGATATTGGCACAGTAGTTTTTCCTAATGCAGAATTAAAAATATTTGTCACTGCAGATCCGAAAATTAGAACGGAAAGAAGGTTTAAAGAATTATTAGCTACTCAACCCAACATTACTCGAGAAGAAGTGGCAGAGAATCTAACTCATAGAGATTTAATTGATAGTACTAGAGAACATAGTCCATTAAAACAAGCATCAGACGCTTTGGTATTAGACAATACGCATTTGAATCAAGAGGAGCAATTTACTATAGCACTCAACTGGGCTAAAGAAAGAATCGGCGCTTAATTATTCCAATAATCTTCAAAGTCTTTTAATTTATCTTCAACTCCATAAAATGCAGCTATTTTATGGATCACTGCTTCCACCACTGCGTCTGGGCAGCTAGCGCCACTAGTCATTAAAATAGAAACTACTTCTTTTTTAGGTAGATAATCAGAAACAATCACCGTCTCTTTATTTTTCCAATTTGTTTTTTGAATTTGATCTTGATCAATAATTTTACTGGCGTCGTCAATAAAATAAGTAGGTAGTTTTTGTTCACAAAGTTCAACTAAGTGTGAGCTATTACTACTATTCTTTCCTCCCATAACGATAGCTAGATCTGCTGGCGTTTCCAATAAACCAATTACTGCAGATTGATTATCGTTTGTCGCATAACATAAAGTATCTCTTGTATCTGCAAAATGCTCTTTGATGTTTTCAACTCCGAATTTTTGAATAATGATATTTCTCAAATAATCTGAAATTGCTTGAGTGTCTGTAGCTAATTGTGTGGTTTGATTGACCACGC
>CAZXWT010000045.1:0-1756 GCA_964644475.1 uncultured Sediminibacterium sp.
TTTCTGTTTTGGTCTCTTCTTCTGCGATCGTTTTTCTCCAAACTCTTCAAGCTAATTTGTCCCACCAATTCAACAAAACTGTTCTCTACCTCTTTCACTTTATTGCTTGTTAATTCAACTGCTTGTAATTCATCTACAATTACACCTTGTTGATTCAAGCGCTTAATTTCTTTAACTCTTTGAATTGTTAAAGGATAATGCTTGGTATTGTTAGGTAGAGTATACCACATTAAATTTTTGAAAATATCTTTCTTAATCAAGAAAGCTTGGCCCATCGCTGTTTGTAAAGTATCTGCATAATCAGGGAAATCTTGCAGAGCATCTAAATAAGTATCTAATTCAAAATTCAAACAACATTTTAAACGACCACATTGTCCGCTTAGTTTTGTTTGATTGATTGATAAGTTTTGGTAACGTGCTGCAGTCGTGTTAACACTTTTAAAATCATGTAACCAAGTACTACAACATAATTCTCTACCACAGCTACCAATACCACCCAATTTAGCAGCTTCTTGTCTTATACCAATTTGGCGCATTTCTACTTTAACCTTAAACTCGCTAGCAAATATTCTGATCAATTCTCTAAAGTCAATTCTATCATCAGCAGTATAAAAGAAAGTGGCTTTTTTACCATCTGCTTGTAATTCAACTTCACTTAGCTTCATAGCTAATTTCAAATTACTTGCATGCGTACGGCTTCTTGCCAAAATATCGGCTTCTCTACTTTTACTTATTTTAAAAGCTTCAATATCACGCTCATTACTTGCTCTCAAGATTTTTTTCATCTCAGCGCTAAACTCGTCTACGCCTCTTTTTTTCATTTGAATGCGCACCAATTCTCCCGTAATAGAAACTTCTCCAACATCAAACCCATTCACACCTTCTACAGTAACATAGTCGCCTTTTTCAAAATGATGTAAAGTAAGATTTCTGTAAAATTCTTTTCGACTTCCTTGTTTAAAGCTAATTTCCAACACTTTACATTGACTTTCAGCATCGTCAATAGGTAAGTCGCGTAACCAATCGTGTACATTTAATCTATTACATCCTCCTGTGCTACAGCCGCCATTACTTTGGCAACCTCCTGGTTTCCCAGTCCCGCAAGATCCACATCCCATATATAATTAGTTCAGACTGTTAATAATGATAATTCCAAGCTAGCTTCCTTACTCAACACCTTCTTTTTTGACTAGCCTTCTGTCAAAATTAAGGTTTTGTTCTGAATGATATGGTAGAACTTGATACCCAATGCCATAAATAGCATTTTAGGGTTGGCGTTTCGCTCAATATAATAGACTGCTTTATCTAATTCTTGGATCATGGCTTCTAATTGGCCAATTCCAGCAATTTTGTTGATTCTTAAGGCAAAATCCTTCAAATCTGGGTCTAATTGGAGGTCTTTTCCCAATACTTTTAGGCGAATACTCTGTTCTAATAAATGATTAAAGTATTTCAAAAACTGTTTTTGAGGCTCTCTTCCCATTTTGCTAGTCTCGTCCACCCATTTAGCTTGGGCAACTGGCCCATTTTTTAATATGGCATTCATCCATTCCCTTATTTGGGCCAAAAAGTCTGCATCACTATGCTGTAATAAATGTAATGCCTCTCTATAATTTCCATCAGACATCAAAGCCACTTGTGCTGCTTTTTCTGGAGCAATTTGAGCTCTTTCAATTAATGCTTTTTCTATAGAGGCAGCAGATAATCTAGGAACCCTGATTAATTGACATCTACTTAATATGGTCGGAAGAATATT
>CAZXWT010000045.1:1856-6298 GCA_964644475.1 uncultured Sediminibacterium sp.
AGCGAAGATAAGAAAAAACCGCGGTGCGGTTTTTGATGTGTAGAAAAGTATTTGCATCTTTTGATGCAAGGTGCCTTATTTTAAATGGCTCAAAATGACGTCGCTGTCAGGCTTTACATTACTTGGGAAATAGGCAATCATTTTGCCATTTTCGTCAAGTAAGAATTTATTGAAGTTCCAACTGATGGTAGCGTCCACTACACCATTTTTAGATTTTTGAGTTAACCATTGGTATATAGGAGCCGTTTGATCTCCTTTTACGTCTACTTTATCCGCTAGAGGAAATGTTACACCGTAATTCTTTTTACAAAATTCCACTATCTCCTGGTTTGTTCCAGGCTCTTGTCCACCAAATTGATTACAAGGGAAACCAATGATCACCAATTTGTCTTTGTATTGCTCATATACTTTTTCTAAAGCTTCGTATTGAGGAGTATAACCACATTTACTTGCAGTGTTTACTACTAATATTTTCTTTCCTTTAAAAGAAGACAATTTAATGTCTTTCCCGTCGATTCCTTTTACAGTAAAGCTATGTATACTTTGAGCACTTAAGGTAGTTATTGTTGTCATTAAAATAATACTTAATAATAGTTTCATGATAATTCGTTTTAATTGATACTACAAGTTAACATCAAAAAAGGTAAAAAGTTGACTAAATAGTATAAGTGGCGGTAAATAAGCTTAATTGAATGTTTTCAATATCCTGTAAAAGCATACCTGCTGTTTCTAGGGTTGCTCCCGTAGTAAGCACATCGTCAATTAATAATACATGTTTATTTTTTATTTTCCAGACTTCCTCCAACACAAAACTTTGACCAATAGTATCCATTCTTTTAATACGATCTTTATGAGTCTGACTCTGTGAATCATAAGGTTTTAGTAAAACGTCTGTCAAGATGGGCAAGCCGGTAATGGATTGTATGCCTTGGCATAACAGTTCGGATTGATTAAAGTTTCTTAGCTTTTTTTTATGCGGTGTAATGGGGATGGGTAATAAATAATCAATTTGGTTTCTATTCATTTTTTCAAGAATACATATACCCATTAATCTTCCCAACATCCAGCCAGCTTTTTTATTTTGGTGGTATTTTAATTGGGTAATTAATAATTGAACAATACTATCTTTTGTAAAAAACAATAAAGCATTAGCATATGTAAACGAAACCCTTCCCCAAAAAATTTTCTGAATAGGGTTATCTATTTCATTACTAAAATCGGTATATGGAAGTGATTGTATACATCGATTACATAAAACATTATTCTTTGCAAGTTGATCAGTTCCGCAGGATAAACAAATATGCGGATACCATAGATGCAAGAAAGCATCTAAGTATTGCTTAACAAAACGCATGTTGTTGTTTTAGAAAAATAATTGGTAAGCCTGATCTACTCTTTCAATAGCAATAATTTCAATTGCGTGTTTTTTTACATCAATTCCTTTTAAATTAAAAGAGGAAATAAATATTTTTTCGAATCCTAATTTTTCGGCTTCCGCAATTCTTTGTTGAATTCTATTGACAGCTCTTATTTCTCCATTTAATCCTACTTCTCCTGCAAAACAAATGCCTTGAGGCAATGGCACATCTTCATAAGAAGAAAGTAATGCCAATATTACTGCAAGGTCTAAAGAAGGATCTTCTATTTTTAAACCTCCGGCAATATTTACAAAAACATCTTTCATGCCAAATGCAAATCCACCTCGTTTTTCTAACACTGCTAATAATAATTGTAATCTTCTTAAATCAAAGCCAGTCACCGTTCTTTGAGGAGTGCCATATACACTCTGTGTAACCAATGCTTGCACTTCAATTAACAATGGTCGCATACCTTCCATGCTTGCAGCAATAGCACTTCCACTTAATGAATCATTTCTTTGTGCTATTAAAAATGCAGAAGGATTCGTTACTACTTTCATTCCTTCTCCTGTCATTTCGTAAATCCCTAATTCACTTGTACCTCCAAATCTATTTTTTAAAGTACGCAACATTCTATATGCATAATGTCTATCACCTTCGAACTGTAAAACAGTATCCACCATATGTTCTAATATTTTTGGACCTGCTATAGAACCTTCTTTGGTAATATGACCAATTAAGAAAACAGGTGTACCTGTTTCCTTGGCGAATCTTTGAAATTCTGCAGCGCATTGTTTTATTTGAGAAACAGATCCAGCACCAGCTTCTATTAAATTGGATTCGATAGTTTGAATAGAATCAACAATTAATACAGTGGGTTTTAATTTTTTGATGGCTTTAAAAATTGCATTGGTTCTTGTTTCAGCCAATAGATAAAAATTTTCGTTCTTTAAATTCAATCTATCTGCACGCATTTTTATTTGCTGTATACTTTCTTCCCCACTGATGTATAAAACAGTTTGATTTTTCATCATCAAACCCTGTTGTAAAAACAAAGTACTTTTACCAATACCTGGTTCGCCGGCAACCAAAACAATGGATCCTAAAACAATCCCACCTCCTAATACTCTATTTAATTCGGGGTCCGAACTATCAATTCTTTTTTCAGATGTACTATTTACTTGATCTATGGCTATTAACTCAGAACCCTTTTGTTGAGTACTATAACCATCCCAACCCGCTTCTTTTTCTTTACCCGCGTCAATTAATTCCTCAGTAAAGGTGTTCCATTCGTTACAGGCAGGGCATTTTCCCACCCATTTGGTAGATTCATACCCACAATTATTACAAAAAAAGGCCGATTTCACTTTGCTCATAGCGTAAAGATAATGGACAAAACAGGCTCTGTTTTTAAGTATTTACCGAAAAATGGGATTTAAAATTATTTTTTTATCAAAATCTACTTACAAATGTTTGTTATATAAAAAAAATATCATATTAACATATTGCAAATCAGTATTTTAAAGATAAAAAATTAAACATATCATAAAAATAAATACTATGATATACGAAAAACTGCTCCAAATGTTACGATATCGTTAAATTTTTTAACAAATTCTTCTTATATTTATAAGCATGTTCTTTAAAAAAGGGACATTTTTTTAACTATAATTTAAACAACAACATGAGAAAAAAACTATTATGGTGTTTGTTTGTTGCGTTTTTCTCTTTCCAAGCGGCAATCGCTCAAAACACAACTGTAACTGGTAAAGTAACTGACGAAAAAGGTGCTCCAGTTGAAGGTGCTGTTATTACAGAGAAAAGTGCTTCAAAAAACAGAACGCTATCTGATGCAAATGGTGTATTCAGAATTAGTGTGAAGACTGGAGCTGTTTTAACAGTATCAAGTGTAGGTTTCGAAAAGAAAGAAGCTACTTCACAAGCGGTAACAAATTTCACATTGAAGTCTTTGAAAGAAGACTTAAGTGAGGTGGTTGTAACAGCCTTAGGTATCAAGAAAGAAAAGAAAGCATTAGGTTATGCGGTTTCTTCTATTGGTAAAAAAGACTTAGAACAAAAACCTGAAATTGATATCGCTCGTTTATTAAACGGTAAAGCGCCAGGTGTAAACATCTTAAATACAAGTGGTTTATCTGGTTCTGGTACTAACGTTGTTATTCGTGCGGTGAGCACTATCTCTGGTAACTCTCAACCTTTATGGGTTGTGGATGGTGTACCTTTTGATGGTGG
This sequence comes from uncultured Sediminibacterium sp., assembly GCA_964644475.1. Lineage (GTDB taxonomy): Bacteria > Bacteroidota > Bacteroidia > Chitinophagales > Chitinophagaceae > Sediminibacterium. The sequence goes on from CAZXWT010000045.1 coordinate 5,465, forward strand.
TACTAACCAACAAGCTAACTTCACTTATGGTAATAATACACCTAGCCGTTTCTTGGACTTAGATCCTAATAACGTTGAGTCTATCGACGTATTGAAAGGTTTGAGTGCGACAACACTTTATGGTGAATTAGGTAGAAACGGTGTAATCTTGGTAACAACTAAGAACGGTTCTACTCAAAAAACTAGAAAGAAAAACGAAGTAACTGTAACTCAATCTTATTCTATCAACCAAGTTGCTAACTTACCTGAGTACAATGAATCTTATGGTGGTGGTTTTGACTTGAGCTTAGGTTTGGCTTTCTTCTCTAACTGGGGAGCGAAATTTACTGATCCTCCTGCATTAGTTCCTCACCCATATTCTCGTGCTGCTTTAAATGCTGCATTTCCACAATATGTTGGTAAGACATATGAGTATAAGTTTTACAATAGCGTATCTAGATTCTTCCGTGATGGAACTTCTAAAAACACTTCTGTTAACTTTGCAGGTTCTGCTCAAAATGTAAACTATAACATCAACTACGGTTATACTGATGACCAAGGTTTCGTAGAAGGTAACGGTTCATTAAAGAACAATATTTCAATGGGTGGTACTATGAAATTAACTAACAAGTTAACTTTGAATGGTACATTCAATCACGTTCAAACAGATGTAAAATCTCCACCAACTTCTCCTTCTTTTGGTTCTACAGCGTCTAACCCATCTTTATATGGTGACGTAATGTACACACCAACTGCAGTGGATTTAATGGGCTTAGAATACCAAAACCCAATTGATGGATCTCATGTTTACTATAGAAATGGTAACGATATTCAAAACCCTCGTTGGACTTTGAA
>CAZXWT010000045.1:6398-7767 GCA_964644475.1 uncultured Sediminibacterium sp.
GAGACTGGTATTGAAGGTAAATTCTTCCAAAGTAGATTAAGTACAGATATCACTTTATACCAAAGAGTTTCTAATGATCAAATCTTGAATAGAGATTTGGATCCTTCAACTGGTTATACTTCTCAACAAATCAATGCTGGTAAAGTAACTAACAAGGGTATTGAAGCTCAATTAGCTTACAAGATTATCAGAAACAAAGATTGGGTTTGGGAAGTTACAGGTAACTGGACAATCAACCAATCAATGGTATCTGATATTCCTTCTGACTTAAAAGAAATCGTTTATGCAGGTTATACTACATTAGGTAACTTTGCTATCAATGGTCAACCTTTGGGTATCATGAAAGGTTATACTTTCCAAAGACATGCTAATGGTCAATTATTAGTAGGTGCTGGTGGTGATTATTTAGCTTCTACTACAATTGGTATTATCGGTGATCCTAACCCTCATTACAAATTATCTGGTATCAATAGTTTATCATACAAATCATTCACATTTAGATTCCAAGTCGATTATACTTGTGGTGGTGATATGTATTCTTCAACAGCTAGATCTTTATTGGCTAGAGGTGTTACTAAAGACACTGAGTTTGATCGTGCAGCACCTTATATCTTACCTGGTGTAACTGCTGATGGCAAACCAAACAATATCCAAATCAGTGCTACTCAAGGTTATTTCAATAACGTGTTTGGTCCAGACCAATCAGGTATATTTGATGCAACTGTAGTAAGATTAAGAGATATGTCTTTATCTTATTCATTACCTGAGAAGTTATTAAGCAAAACACCATTTGGTAGTTTATCTATTACTGCTAATGGTAGTAACCTTTGGTATTATGCACCTAACTTCCCTAAGTACATGCACTTCGATCCTGAAACAAATGGTTTAGGAGTAGGTAATGGTAAGGGTTTAGAATTTATCACTGGTCCTTCTGCTCGTAGAATGGGTGTAAGTGTAAGAGTAACCTTTTAATACTAACTAAGTAAAAAGTAAAGAATATGAAATATTTTAAAATTATAGTAATCCTAGCGTTATTTTCAACTACGGTTGCTTGTAACAAGGAGTTGGATGCTCTTTTAGAGAATCCTAATGCTCCTTCTGTGAATACTGCCGATGTTGACTTATTGTTGAACACGGTTCAGTTATCATTCACAGGTTTCTTCGATGATGCATCTAATTTAGGAGGTCAATTAACTAGACAACAAGCTATGTTTGGTCCTCTTTATTCTAATGCATATTCACCAGGTACATCAGATGGTTTGTGGACCAATGGTTATACCAGTATTATCAAAAATGCAAATGCCTTAATTCCATTGGCTCAAAAGCAAAATAAATTCAGAGCATCTGGTATGGCTAAGTTTTTCAAAGC
>CAZXWT010000046.1:0-7670 GCA_964644475.1 uncultured Sediminibacterium sp.
CATCATATGTATTCAATTCGGTAATCAAATTTAACTGATGTTTTGTTTTTACTTCTTCTGTATTCGCAAAAGGATCAAAAACTTCTACATTGATACTCTGTGCGCTTAAATGATTATAAATATCAAAAACTTTGGAATTTCTGATGTCTGGACAATTCTCTTTAAATGTCACCCCCAATAAAAGCACTTTAGCATCGGATAATTCAATTTCCGCTTCTTTCATTAAGCGTAATAATTTATTTGCCACAAAAACCCCCATCTGATCATTCACATGTCGACCTGATAAAATCACTTGCGGTGTATGTCCTAAACTACTTGCCTTATGAGCTAAATAATAAGGATCTACTCCAATACAATGACCACCCACTAATCCTGGCTTAAAAGGTAAAAAATTCCATTTGGTAGAAGCAGCTTCTAAAACCTCATTGGTGTCAATATTCATTTTATCAAAAATCAAAGCCAATTCATTCACAAAAGAAATATTAATATCTCTTTGTGCATTCTCTATTGCTTTGGCAGCTTCTGCTACTTTAATGCTAGATACTTTATATGTGCCTGCAGAGATAATGCTTTTATACAAAGCATCCACCTTATCAGCAATGAATGGATTTGAACCAGAAGTAATTTTTTGAATAGTAGTTAAGGTATGTACCGTATCTCCTGGATTGATTCTTTCAGGTGAATAGCCACAATAAAAATCTACATTATATTGTAATCCACTGGTAGCAGCTAAAACAGGAACACAATCTTCTTCTGTACATCCCGGATACACAGTACTTTCATAAATTACAATATCCCCTTTCTTTAAAACCCCTCCTATCATTTTAGAAGCGTCTAACAAAAAACTTAAATCTGGTTCTTTGGTAGTACTCACTGGAGTAGGAACCGTTACGATAAAAATGGTACAGTCCTTTATGGATTGAACTTCATGAGAGAATTTTAATTGCTTAGCTTGTTCAATCGAATCTTTACTAGACTGTAAAGTGTGATCAATTCCTTGGAGAAGCTCATCTACCCTTTGTTGATTGATATCAAAACCAATAGTAGGATATTGATTACCAAAAGCAATTGCCAAGGGTAAACCTACATAACCAAGTCCAATAATGGCTATTTTGGGTGTATTAGATAAGACTTCCATTCGGTGCCAAAGTTAAGCACCATTGTGTGATTTTAATGATGTCCGAAGTTTTTTTCTCCAGCGGTGATGGCAATACTCAACCTATTTTGTGGTGGAGGCAAGGGACAAGTGGCAAAAGCCGTAAATGCACAAGGAGGATTATAGGCCAAATTGAAATCAATTATAGTGTTCCCATTTGCATCAGCTTTAGGTACTTCAATAAATCTTCCTGCCCCATAAGTTGTTTTACCAGAAGTAGCATCTGCAAAAGTGATAAAATACCTTACACCCCCTTCATCAATCACATCTAGGCTGTATTTTGTGCCATCAATTTCAAATGTTAATTTCCCAGCATTTTTCTGTGCGGTTGTTTGACCAAGCACATTAGAGATCATTAAAAAATTATCTTGTGGCTTTTCCAAAACTGCTTTTAGTTTCCATTTCTCATCAACTGGGAAACGTTCAATGCTTTTAAAAGTCGTCAAAGTTTTTGCATCTAAATTCCTAAATCTAATACCAATCTTATCTTCTCTTTTAATCACTACCCATCTAAATCTATTGTAAGATAATACAGCAGCAGTTTCTTTGTCGGAATTCCATTTAAAAATAGTAGTCTTATTCCCTTTTGCAATTACTTGATTATTCACAGCTGCGCCATGATCAATTTGGCTTACCCATACAACAGAGTCACCCTCAAGAATAAAATCACCTAAATATTTAGGAAATGTAGTATTGTCATAAAAACAATCTTTCTTTGAATCACTCCCAAAAGTATTCACCCCTTTACGTAACCAAAATAAACCCTCTAAATTTAACCAACCATCTTCTTGTTTTAAATTTTGAATTCTTTTGGCATGCCAATCTTCAACAGAGGTTTTATAACTAGTTTCGTTTTGTGCCATTAATGGAGTACTCAAAATAAGTATACTTAGAAAATTTACTAATTGCTTCATATTATAAAGTTAAGTCTTTGAACAAAAAAGGGTCTAAAAGATTGTACAAATATACGTTAATATTTTAGTCTACCTATTTAGTAGGGTTTAATTTTATTAAAAAGATTTAAAATTGTTTTACATTTACTATATAAAACAGTGCCATGAAAAAGCTATTATATATAAGTGCTCTTCTACTAGTATTTTCAGCTTGTAAAAAAACAGTTGAGCCCATCAATGGATTCAACTACAATAGCAATACCGGAAGTACTACTTCTGACTCCGCAGCAAATGTGTTTATTTACGGAGCTATGAAAGATTATTATCTATGGGCAGACCAGATGCCTTCATTATCTAGTACAGCTATTAATATTAAACCTATTGATTATTTCTATACATTATTATATGGATATGATACCATTGATCGTTTTTCTTGGATGGATACTAGTGCAACCAATTTAACCAATCAATTAAATGGGATCAATACTGTACTTGGAATCAAGTACAGCGCTTTTTACGCAGATCTTAGTCAAAATAATGTAGTATTCTCTATTTCATATGTATTAAAAGGAAGTGCCGCAGAAGCTGCTGGTTTAAAGCGTGGAGATTTTATTTATAAAGTAGATGGTAAACAAATTACCGTGTCTAATTATCAAAGCATATTACAAAATCAAACTTTAAGTCTTGAGCTAGCAACCTATGCAAATAATGTTTTTACTGGAACTGGTAAAACAATTAGTATCACAAAAACAACTTTACAAACAAATCCCATTTTAAAAGATACAGTGGTGGAATGGGGAGGTAAAAAAGTTGGTTATCTAACTTATATACAATTCTTAAATAGCTTTGACGATAGTTTAAGAGCAGTATTTACTAGATTCAAAAATTATAAATCTACAGGAATTGATGAATTGGTATTGGACCTAAGATTCAATGGAGGTGGATATGTGGTTTCATCTGATTTATTAACTAGTTTAATTGTAAAAGACTTACCTAGTAAAGTAGGTACTGTAATGAATAAAAAGGTTTATAATAATGCATACACAGCAGTATTAAAAAAAGAAACAAATTCTGATCAATACTTCTTTACCAATTTCAAATCAGAATCTGCGAATCTTGGAAAATTAAATAGAGTATTCATTCTGACTTCTCCAGGCACTGCTTCTGCAAGTGAATTAGTGATCAATAATTTAAAACCGTTTATGGAGGTGATCCTAATTGGAGAACACACATACGGAAAAAATGTAGGATCTTTTACCATAACTGATAGTAAGCAAAGATGGTCTTTTGGTCTACAACCCATTACATTTAAAACAGTCAATTCAAAAGACGAATCTAATTATGGTACAGTTAATGGATTTACTCCTGATTATGTTTTGAAGGATAATGTGATTCCTTTTAAACCATTTGGAGATCCTAATGAAACCTATTTTGGAAAAGCATTGAGCCTAATTAGCCCTGTGGCATACAAGGCAAACGCTATTGAGTGGATGCCAACCATTCAACAAATTCCTGTGACCAATTTACCATTGGGTGATAGCAGGATCTTAGATAGAAAAGAAATGTGGATCGAGCATAAGAACTAATATTCATTTAGTAACTTGAGTTCAAATTGAAGAGTATGGAAAATAGTATCAAAGTACTAGTAACTGGAGGGACATTTGATAAGGAATACAATGAATTAAATGGTTCATTATTCTTTAAGGAAACCCATATACACGAAATGCTAGAACTAGGAAGATCTAATTTAAACCTTTCTGTATCTACTTTAATGATGAAAGACAGTTTGGAATTTACCGATGAAGATAGAACTGCAATTGCAAAAGCTTGTAATGATAGTACTGAAGATAAAATTGTTATTACCCATGGCACCGATACGATGACCATTACTGGTGAGTTTTTATTACAAGCTTGTCCCGGAAAAACAATTGTATTAACTGGTGCAATGGTACCTTATAAATTTGGCAGCTCTGATGGTTTATTTAATCTAGGAAGTGCATTAGCCTTTGTACAAGTACTGCCTAAGGGTGTCTATATTGCAATGAATGGTCAATATTTTGAAGCAGGTAAAGTCGTTAAAAATACTAGCGAGGGCAAATTTCAAAATAAATAATTTTATTTTCTTCTAGTATCAATTAAGTATTGAATCTTCCACCCCTCAGACAAATGAACTAACTGAAAAGAGTTAACTCCTTGGTGTGAATATTGTCCTTTATAATAAAATTGATATGGTGTCCAAACACTTGCCAATGTTGAATCAATTAAAATAGTATCTATCTTTATTCTTTCATCCAAAGAACCTGCCGGTTGCTTCCCCACGCTATTGATAAAATCCTGTACAAATTCATTTCGCACATCTGTTGTGCCATTTTTTGTTACAATGGTTTGAAAAACAGCATTATTACTAAAACAGGTCTTTAGTAAATTAGTGTCGCTAGTTTTCATGGCAGTAAACATATTATGAATTATTTGGGCAACTTCTACACTGTCTTTTTGATTATTTACTTGTGCATTTATTGAGGTACAAATGATTAATGGCAAGACTATAAAAATCAAATTTTTCATACTAATTTTTTTATTTCAATAAGTAAATGTAAATTGATAATCATTATTAAACCAATTTTTATAAAATGAAAACGACAAAAATCATTTATTGGGTAACTACAAGCATTATTTGCTTATTTGCTTCAACTGCTATTTTTATGAATTCAGAAATGGCAAAAGAAGGTACTCAGCATTTAGGTATACCAAGATGGCTTGGATTGGAAGTAAGTATTGGTCAATTAGTTGGACTAGTATTATTGATTGTTCCTGCAGTACCTGCAAGATTTAAAGAATGGGCTTATGTGGGTTTTGGCATCATGTACCTAACTGCTATCAACGCACATATTTCAGTAGGTGATCCATTGGGCAATACCATTATGGCTGCTGTTTTCTTCTGCTTATTATTAACTTCATATATTAGTTTCCATAAACTAAAAGAAGCAAAATAAAAGAGTCCCCGTTGGGAGACTCTTTCTGAAATTTGAAAGCATATACTTTAATAAATGAGTCTCAAAAAAGGGACTCATTTATTTTTTCAACTGAGTTGTATCTACCCTACTTGGAGTGTCTTTTCCAGAAACTATTGTTTTGGAACTAATTGCAATAGCTTTAATAATCTCATTCATATTGTCCATATCCAATGTTTCAAATTGATCGCTTGGCTTATGGTAATTAGGTTCGCTGTCCATTTTTGATGTAGAAATAGTATGTGCGGGAACACCTAATCTAGCTAAAGTTGCGTTGTCAGATCTATAAAATAAATTTTGATCTGTATATGGATCAGGATAGAATTGAAAATTAGAGCCCTTTAAATTTTTCTGCAAGATCTCACCCATATTTGATTTTTCATAGCCGGTAATATAAGCACTATTTCTGCCCCACTTACTCTCAGTGCCGATCATTTCAATATTAAACATAGCCACTACTTGCTCAGGGTTAAATTGTTTAGAAAAATAAGAAGCTCCAAAACCACCCATTTCCTCTGCTGTAAATGCAGCAAATACTATGGTTCTCTCATTATTACCTAAAGCTTTAAAATATTTTGCTAACATAATCATTGCAGTTGTTCCAGCTGCATCATCATTAGCGCCATTAAATACAGAGTCTCCATTCACAGCTCTTTTACCATTAATCCCTAAGTGATCATAATGACCCGAAAATATAACGTATTCATTGGGTCTTGATTTACCTGGAAGAATCGCAACTACATTAGCTAATGATAATGAATCTCCTTGTGGTCCAAAATCTTTTGGCCATCTTGCAGGTCTTGCAATCTTAAAAGCTTGCAAATAATTACCATCTCCATTCAGACTAGCAATACCTATACTTGCGAATTCATTTGCGATAAATGCAGCAGCTTTGTCGATACTAGGGGTAAATGCTCTTCTCCCTTCCATATCGTCCGCAGATAAAGCTTTTTCAATTCTTGCAGTTTCAGAAGCATCAATTAATTTATTTATTTTCTGCGCAGAAAGTTGCAAAATCAGCAACATTGATAAACCAGATAAAATCAATTTTCTCATAATTAATATTTGTTTATTAAAGATAAGGATTAAACCATTTGAGCATCATATTGTCTAATTTAGTATTCATGCAGTCTGACCAAATAATCATAAAAGCCTTCCAAGCTGGCGTTCAAAAAGAACTTCAGTTTACCGAATTGGTCAAAAAGCATCAGCAAAAGCTATATTATCAAATCAAAAGAATGGTTATCGAGCATGCAGACGCCGATGATATTGCTCAAACTGTTTGGATAAAGGTTTGGGAGAAACTAGACGGCTTTAAATTAGAGAGCGAGTTTAGTACTTGGTTATTTAGAATTGGCTATAACGAGACCATCAATTTTATTCAAAAAAAGAAAAAAATTGCTATTGCGCCACTATTAGACGATGAGGGCGATAGCCCTAGCCATGCCTCTGTTAGTATTAGTTTAAAACCATCTCAAATTCAAATAAAACTAGAACAGGCCATTAAACAACTACCTGAAAAACAACGATTTGTATTTATGCTGCGATATTATGAAGAGATGGCTTATGAAAAAATAGCAGAAATTACGCAGACTACAGTGGGTGGTGCAAAAGCAAACTTTCATCAAGCATTAAAAAAAATGCAGGAATTTATTCAAATAGATTAAACCAATAACTACTCAAATTGTCCAATAATAAGTAATGCAAGAAGAAAAAGATATCATAGAAAATTTATTTACAAAGGCATCTGTCAAGTCCTTTGAAGAACAAATAAATACTGTTCCGGAAAATTATTTTGATCAATTTCCAGTACAATTACTTGCGAAAGTTCAACAAAAAAAGAAAGCTGCATTATTCATTCAATTAGGCAAACTTTCAATTGCAGCTGCTTTTTTATTAATTGTCGTAGGTAGCTATTTTTGGACATCTATAAATAATACTAAAGAAAATACAAGTATCGCTATTCATGAAATACCAACCGAAGAAATTGACAGCTATGTAAGTAATAATGAGTGGATGGCAGATGCAGAGATGCAATCAGAAATTAATAAACTTGGATTAAACCTTGAAGAAAATAATCAGTCAAAAGATAGTATAGATTAATAAATTAAAATAATTGTATGAAAAAAATTGTATTTATCGCATTAACTATCTGCATTAGCTTGAACAGCTTTGCACAAAATAGAGCATTTGGCAGACCAGATAGACCTCCAATGAGAGATTTAGGAAGACCACATGATATGCCTCCAATTGATGAAGCCAGAAGAGCAAAAATTGAAATGTTTAAAGTGCAGTTTATCACTGAAAAATTAAATCTAACTAAATCTGAAGCAGAAGTTTTTTGGCCAGTATATAATGAGGCAAAAAATAATATAGACGAATTAGTAAAGTCTAAAATGAATGATGAAATTCAATTCGAAGAAAATATTTTAGCAATCAAGAAAAAATTAAGAAACGATTTAAAACCTATTTTAAAATCAGACGAAAGAGTAAATCAGGCTTTGAAGATTGAAAGAGAGTTTCTTAAAACATTAAGAGGTGAAATGATGAGAAGGAAAGGTTTTAGAGCATAATTGGACAGGATTATATTTTAGTGTTTTGGTATAGAAG
>CAZXWT010000047.1:0-1373 GCA_964644475.1 uncultured Sediminibacterium sp.
TTTACTTTAAACAGCGCTATGAGTATGGTTGCTGGAACTGCACGTTCAATGGGAATTACTGTAGATGGTAAAGCACCTTGGGAAAATTAATTTATTCACCTTAAAAAATAATCAACATGTCATTGACTAAAAAAAGAAAAGCGGTGGTTGCAAAGGTGGATAAGAATAAATTTTATTCCCTTAAAGATGCATCTGCATTAGTAAAAGAAATTAACTGTACAAAGTTTGATAGCTCTGTAGATTTACATATTCGTTTAGGAGTAGATCCTAAAAAAGCAGACCAACAAGTTCGTGGTACTGTTTCTTTACCTCATGGTACAGGTAAGACTAAAAAAGTTTTAGTGTTATGTACTCCAGATAAAGAAGCTGCTGCAAGAGAAGCTGGTGCTGACTATGTAGGTTTAGATGAGTTTGTAGCAAAAATTGAAAGTGGTTGGGTAGATATGGATGTAATCATCGCTACTCCAGCTGTAATGCCTAAGATTGGTAAATTAGGTAAAGTGTTAGGACCTCGTAACTTAATGCCAAACCCTAAGACTGGTACTGTAACAAATGATGTTGCAGCAGCAGTAAACGAAGTGAAGGGCGGTAAGATTGCTTTCAAAGTGGACAAAGCAGGTATCGTGCACGCATCAATTGGAAGAGTATCTTTCTCTGCAGATAAAATTGCTGAGAACAGTGCTGAATTAATTAATGCAATCATCAAATTAAAACCATCAGCTGCAAAAGGTACTTACTTAAAAGCAGTAAGCATGGCTTCTACGATGAGCCCAGGTATTGCATTGGAAACTAAATCATTAATGAACTAGTCCTGGTGATCCGAAAGGAAATGACCCAGGTAATAAAATAAAATTAGTTATGACCAAAGATCAAAAAAACGAAGTGATTGAAATTTTAAAAGAAAAATTCAATCAATATAATAACTTCTATATCACAGATACAGAATCTTTGAGCGTAGAACAAGTTTCAAATTTGCGTCGTTCTTGCTTTAATAAGCAAGTAGAGATGAAAGTGGCTAAGAACACTTTAATCAAGAAAGCATTAGAAGGCTTGGATAGCGAAAAGTATGCAGGATTATTTGAATCATTAAATAATGTAACTGCATTGATGTTCTCTGAAAATCCAAAAGAACCAGCTGTAATTATTTCAGCGTTCAGAAAAGATAACCCAGGAGATAGACCAACTTTAAAAGCTGCGTTTATCAATGGTGATATTTTCGTAGGAGATGATTCATTGAATGCATTGAAGAACATCAAAACTAAAAACGAGCTTATTGGTGAAGTTCTTGGATTATTACAATCTCCAGCTAAGCGCGTAATTGCTGCATTATTAAACCATGCTGAAAACGGATCTTCTGCAACTGAAACAGAAGT
>CAZXWT010000047.1:1473-5436 GCA_964644475.1 uncultured Sediminibacterium sp.
TTCAAGGCTTTTGGTACAAAATTTGTTTTTAAGTGTGCCCTTCTTTCCTTAACTTTGCAATCCTTTATTTTGGGCGTATTGTCTATTGATCGTATATGGTGGCCACATATCTGTATCAGTTGATAGGCGGTATTTGAGCAAAATGCTCCCCCAATATTTTATTGCAATAAAACCTGGTTTAGAAAGTATGTCAACAACAATCTTGAACAACAGAACCAATTTTGGTAAGATTAAAAATGTCGCAGAAGCTCCAGACTTACTAGACATTCAATTAGAATCTTTCAAAGAATTTTTCCAATTAGAAACAACTCCAGACAGAAGAAACGTAGAAGGTTTGTTCCGTGTATTCAAGGAAAATTTTCCTATCACGGATACAAGAAACATTTTCGTTTTAGAATTCTTGGATTACTTTATCGATCCACCACGTTACACGATCGACGAGTGTATGGAGCGTGGATTAACTTACGCTGTTCCATTAAAAGCTAAATTACGTTTAAGCTGTAATGATGAAGAGCACGTAGATTTCCAAACAATTGTACAGGATGTATTCTTAGGAAACATTCCTTACATGACACCAAGAGGTACTTTTGTAATCAATGGTGCTGAGCGTGTTGTAGTTTCTCAATTACACCGTTCTCCTGGTGTGTTCTTTGGACAATCAACACATCCAAACGGAACTAAGATTTATTCTGCTCGTGTGATTCCTTTCAAAGGCGCATGGATGGAATTTGCAACTGATATTAACAACGTGATGTATGCGTACATCGATCGTAAGAAAAAATTCCCTGTAACCACTTTGTTACGTTCAATAGGTTTTGAAACGGATAAAGATATCTTGGAATTATTCGGTATGGCTGATGAAGTTGCTGCAGATAAAAAAACTTTAACTAAGCATATCGGTAAAAAATTAGCTGCTCGTGTTTTAAGAACATGGGTAGAAGATTTTGTGGATGAAGATACAGGTGAGGTAGTGAGCATCGAAAGAAATGAAATTGTATTAGAGCGTGATGTAGTATTAGACGAAGATGGAATTGCTTTAATCGTTGAAATGGGTGCGAAGAGTGTATTCATTCAAAAAGAAGATGTAGGTGGTGATTATGCAATTATCTACAACACATTAAACAAGGATACTTCTAACTCAGAATTAGAAGCTGTTCAACATATTTACCGTCAATTACGTGGTGCTGATGCTCCAGATAATGAAACGGCTCGTGGTATCATTGACAAATTATTCTTCTCTGACAAGCGTTATGATTTAGGTGAAGTGGGTCGTTACAAGATCAACAAAAAATTAGGTCATGATTTAGCTTTAGACAAGAAAGTTTTAACTAAGAATGACATCATTGAAATCATTAAGTACTTAGTACGTTTAACAAATGCGAAAGCAGAGATTGATGATATCGATCACTTAAGCAATCGTCGTATTCGTACAGTAGGAGAGCAATTGTATGCTCAATTCGGTGTAGGTTTAGCGCGTATGGCGCGTACTATCCGTGAGCGTATGAACGTGCGTGATAACGAGGTATTTACTCCAGTTGATTTGATCAATGCGAGAACATTATCTTCTGTTATCAATTCATTCTTCGGAACTTCTCAGTTATCTCAATTCTTAGACCAAACCAATCCATTGAGTGAAATCACGCATAAGCGTCGTGTTTCCGCATTAGGACCCGGCGGTTTAAGTAGAGAGCGTGCAGGTTTCGAGGTGCGTGACGTACACTATTCTCACTACGGTCGTCTTTGTACAATTGAAACACCAGAAGGACCAAATATTGGTTTGATTTCTACTTTGTGTGTACACGCAAAGATCAACGATATGGGCTTCATTGAAACTCCATACCGTAAAGTAGAAAATGGTAAAGTAAACTTAAAGACTTTAACTTATTTAAGTGCAGAAGAAGAAGATACTGCAAAGATTGCGCAGTCAAATGTGCCATTAAATGATAAAGCAGAATTTGCTGAAGATAAGGTAGTATCTCGTCAAACAGGTGACTTCCCAATCTTAGAAAAATCAGAAGTAGAATATATGGACGTTGCTCCTAACCAAATTGTTGGTTTGAGTGCTTCATTAATTCCTTTCTTAGAGCATGATGATGCTAACCGTGCATTGATGGGATCAAACATGCAACGTCAGGCTGTTCCATTGATTCGTCCAGAAGTGCCCATTGTTGGTACTGGATTAGAAGGAAAAGCTGCACGTGATGCGAGAATTCAAATTCACGCAGAAGGTGATGGTGTTGTAGAGTTTGTTGATGCAAACGAAATTCATGTTCGTTACAACCGTAACGAAATGGATCGTTTAGTAAGCTTTAACGAAGACTTAATTGTTTATAAATTAACTAAGTTCATTAAGACTAACCAATCTACTTGTATCAACTTAACTCCAGCAGTTAAGAAAGGTCAAAAAGTGAAGAAAGGTGATTTCTTAACAGGTGGTTATGCAACTCAAGGTGGTGAATTAGCATTAGGAAGAAACTTACAAGTGGCGTTCATGCCATGGAAAGGTTACAACTTTGAGGATGCGATTGTAATCAGCGAAAGAGTTGTTCGTGAAGATTTATTTACTTCTATTCACATTGATGAATATGAATTAGAAGTGCGTGATACTAAATTAGGAGAAGAAGAATTAACTTCTGATATTCCAAACGTTTCTGAAGAAGCTACTAAAGATTTAGATGAAAACGGTATTATCAGAATTGGTGCTCCTGTTAAAGAAGGAGATATCTTAATTGGTAAAATCACTCCTAAAGGTGAATCAGATCCAACTCCAGAAGAAAAATTATTGCGTGCCATCTTTGGTGACAAAGCAGGTGATGCAAAAGATGCTTCTTTGAAAGCTGCAAATGGTACTGAAGGTGTTGTTATCGATAAAAAATTATTCCAACGTGCTAAGAAAGATAAGAGTGGTAAGGTTCGTGAAAAAGCACAGTTAGATAAAGTAGAAAAACAACACGAAGAGAACGAAACTGCGTTGAAAGATTTATTAATTGATAAGTTACAAACTTTATTAAAAGATCATACAACTCCAGGTGTAGTAAACAACTTCGGTGAAACATTGATTCCTAAAGGATCTAAGTTCAATGCTAAAAACTTAGCTGCGATCGATTTCCAAAACGTGAATCCATTAGGTTGGACTGGCGATAAGAAGACAGATGATTTAATCAATACTTTATTACACAACTATAGCATTAAATACAACGAAGAGTTAGGTCGTTACAAGCGTGAGAAATTCAATATTTCTATCGGTGATGAATTACCAGCAGGTGTATTGAAATTAGCTAAAGTATACTTAGCTGTTAAGCGTAAGTTGAAAGTGGGTGATAAGATGGCGGGTCGTCACGGTAACAAAGGTATCGTTGCGAAAATTGTTCGTCAAGAAGATATGCCATTCATGGAAGACGGAACTCCAGTTGATATCGTATTGAATCCATTGGGTGTACCTTCTCGTATGAACTTAGGTCAGATCTATGAAACCATTTTAGGATGGACTGGTAAGAAATTGGGTGTGAAATTTGCAACTCCAATTTTTGACGGTGCTAGCACTCAACAAATCGAAGATTTGTGTGTGGAAGCAGGTATTCCTAATAATGGACATACTTATTTATATGATGGAGAAACTGGAGAGCGTTTCCACCAAAAAACATCAGTGGGTGTGATCTATATGATCAAATTACACCACATGGTGGATGATAAGATGCACGCACGTTCTATCGGACCATACAGTTTGATTACACAACAACCATTGGGTGGTAAAGCTCAGTTTGGTGGTCAACGTTTTGGTGAGATGGAGGTATGGGCATTAGAAGCATATGGTGCATCTAACATTCTTCAAGAGTTATTGACACTTAAATCTGATGATATCATCGGTAGAGCTAAGACATATGAAGCCATTGTAAAAGGCGAGAATATTCCTAAAGCTGGTATCCCTGAATCTTTCAATGTATTAGTACATGAATTGAGAGG
>CAZXWT010000047.1:5536-7657 GCA_964644475.1 uncultured Sediminibacterium sp.
ATATGGCATTCAAAAAAGAGAATAGACAACGTCCAGCTTTTTCGCAAATAACAATCAGTTTGGCATCTCCAGACAGTATTTTGGAAAGAAGCTTTGGTGAGGTGTTAAAACCAGAAACCATCAACTACCGTACTTACAAGCCTGAGCGTGATGGTTTGTTCTGCGAGCGCATCTTTGGTCCAGTTAAGGATTATGAGTGTGCTTGTGGTAAATACAAGCGTATCCGTTATAAGGGTATTGTATGTGATCGTTGTGGTGTTGAAGTAACTGAGAAGAAAGTACGTCGTGAGCGTATGGGTCACATTAAATTAGTAGTACCTGTTGTACATATTTGGTATTTTAAATCTTTACCAAACAAGATTGGATACTTATTAGGAATGAGCTCTAAGAAATTAGAAACGATCATTTACTATGAGCGTTATGTAGTTATCCAACCAGGTATCAAAGACAATTTAAAAGTTGCTGATTTATTAACGGAAGAAGAGTACTTAGATTTATTAGATACTTTACCAAAAGAAAATCAATACTTACCTGATGATGATCCTCAAAAGTTCATCGCTAAAATGGGTGCGGAAGCAGTTCATGATTTATTAGGTTTGTTAGATCTAGATACTTTAAGTTTCACTTTACGTGATGCTGCAGCAAACGAAACTTCTCAACAAAGAAAAGCAGATGCTTTAAAGCGTTTGAGTGTTGTTGAATCTTTCCGTGAAGCAAAAACACATATCACTAACCAACCAGAGTGGATGGTGATGAAGTATATCCCAGTTATTCCACCAGAATTACGTCCATTGGTACCATTAGATGGTGGCCGTTTTGCGTCTTCTGATTTGAATGATTTATATCGTCGTGTAATTATCCGTAACAACCGTTTAAAGCGTTTGTTAGAAATTAAAGCACCAGAAGTAATCTTACGTAACGAAAAGCGTATGTTACAAGAGGCGATCGATTCTTTATTCGATAACTCTCGTAAATCTAATGCTGTAAAAGCAGAGGGTGGACGTGCTTTGAAATCTTTATCTGATGTATTGAAAGGTAAACAAGGTCGTTTCCGTCAAAACTTATTAGGTAAGCGTGTGGATTATTCTGGTCGTTCTGTAATCGTTGTAGGACCAGAATTAAAAATGCACGAGTGCGGATTACCAAAAGATATGGCTGCTGAATTATTCAAGCCATTTATTATTCGTAAATTAATTGAAAGAGGTATCGTTAAAACAGTGAAGTCTGCTAAGAAATTAGTTGACAAAAAAGAAGCTGTGATTTGGGATATCTTAGAAAATATTTTGAAAGGACATCCTGTAATGTTAAACCGTGCCCCAACATTGCACCGTTTATCTATTCAGGCTTTCCAACCTAAATTAGTAGAAGGTAAAGCGATTCAATTACACCCATTAGTTACCTCAGCGTTCAACGCCGATTTCGATGGTGACCAAATGGCGGTGCACGTTCCATTAAGCCATGCGGCTATTTTGGAAGCACAATTATTGATGTTGTCTTCTCACAATATCTTGAACCCACAAAATGGTACGCCTATCACCCTTCCTTCTCAGGACATGGTCTTAGGTTTATACTATATCACAAAAGGAAAAGTTACTAACGAAACTGAGACTATCAAAGGTCAAGGTAAAGCGTTCTACAGCTTAGACGAAGTAGTGATTGCATACAATGAAAACCAAGTTGATTTACACGCTAACATTAAGGTTAGAGCGAATGTGCGTGAAAACAACGGTACTATCGTTAAGAAATTAATTGATACTACAGTAGGTAGAGTGTTGTTTAACCAACATGTTCCTGCAGCGGTTGGTTTTGTAAATGCATTGTTGACTAAAAAGAGCTTAAGAGAAATCATTGGTGATATTATTAAAATCACAGACGTTCCAACGACTGCTAAATTCTTGGATGATATCAAGACTTTAGGATTTAGAATGGCCTTCCGTGGTGGTTTATCATTTAACGTGAATGACTTGGTTATCCCAGCATTAAGAAGTGAGTTATTGGAAAGTGCGAAACAAGAAGTAGAAGAAGTTTGGGAAAACTACAACATGGGTCTTATCACTAACAACGAGCGTTATAACCAAGTTATTGATATCTGGGGTCGTGTGGATACAAGAATCACAGATA
>CAZXWT010000048.1:0-7641 GCA_964644475.1 uncultured Sediminibacterium sp.
TATTAGCTGCTTTACAAGAGAAATATGGTAGTCAGTATAAGATTGAAGAAGTAAAGGAATCTAAAGCTTTGGATATCGAAACCTTACAGTCAGTATGGGACGAGTATACCGCCTATTTAGAAACCACCACCAAACACTCTTCAGCAGGAACTTTCAAATTAGCTGAATTGCAAATTGAAGACCCTATTCATTTTACAGTAACAGTTCCAGCATTGGTTGCTCAAAAATTTGTGGAACAAGAGCGCATGAATGTAATGGAAAAAATTTGGGATCGCTTCCAAAATAGAGCTATTCAATTTAGCATTTTGGTTGCAGCAGGAGAAAAAGAAGATGTGCCATTGCACTTAAGACTGAATAGTAAACAAAAATACGAACGCATTGCTGAGCAATACCCACTAGTGAAAGAATTAAAAGACAGATTGAACTTAGAAGTATATTTCTAATTCAGTTTTACTTTCTTATACCCTTTTTGTTGTAAATATTGGAAAATTTTTTGGCGGTGATCTCCTTGAATAATGATTTCTCCATCTTTCACAGAACCACCTGTACCGCAATGATTTTTTAAGGCCTTACCTAATATATTCATATCCTCTTCTGATCCCACAAAGCCATACACTATAGTTACTGTTTTTCCAGCTCTGTGTTTGGTTTCTAAAATAACTCTTAATGATTGTTCTGCAGGTGCTAAAGTCTCTACCTGTTCTTGGGCTTCTTCTATTTTAAAATTAGGATCGGTACTATATACCATGGGACTAGATCCCCCTTTGTTTTTCTTGCTCATTGTTTTAACTTATTCTAACACTAACAATTTCAAAACCTTTCTTATTAATTTCTAATAACAAAGTAAGGCTATATTTATTTTGAGAGGAAATCAATTTCCCTGTTACATAGATTGTATTGCCTAATTTACGTTCCGCGGTTTTCTCAAATCCAACAATATTTTGTTTGTTAAAAAAAGCTTGCAATTGCTCATTAGCTCCATTGGCTGTTAATTGCTTCTGATTGATTTGCTGTATAATATTCACTTCAACCTGTTGACTCCAATAGGGCATTAGATTATTAAAACTGGCAGTTTGTAAAATCTGTACCAGGTTTTCAGTGTCATTTTGCGCAAAAAGAGTGCTAAATGAAAACAAAAAAGGAATTATCAGTAGGTATTTGCGAAATAGCTGCATTTTATAGGTATTATAAGGGCTTAAAGTTTGAAATGTGCTTACTCTTTTGGACCTTTGAGCTACAAATTAAAGATTTTATGTCGAAAAAAGTAATATTAGTCATCATGGATGGCTGGGGATTAGGTCAGGTTGCCAAAGCAGATGCTATACAAAATGCAAAAGTGCCTTTTGTATCTAGCTTATATAATAAATACCCTCATAGTACATTAGTTACTTGTGGCGAACAAGTGGGCTTACCAGATGGACAGATGGGCAATAGTGAAGTAGGTCATTTGAACCTAGGTGCTGGTAGAATTGTCTATCAAGAATTACAGAGAATTAATGTGGCTATTAGAACAGGAGAACTAGCTAGCAATCCAACCCTTTTGGCCTCTATTAAATATGCTAAAGAAAATAATAAGCCTTTACATTTATTAGGCTTAGTAAGTGATGGTGGAGTGCACTCTCATACAAGTCATTTAAAAGCAATCTGCGAGATATGTAAAGCAGAAGGTTTAGATAAAGTATTTATCCATGCATTCACAGATGGTCGTGATACAGATCCAAAAAGTGGATTAGCTTTTGTAAGCGATGTGGAGCAATCTATTGCAGGATCTGTAGGTAAAATTGCCACTGTGAGCGGAAGGTATTATGCAATGGATAGAGACAAGCGTTGGGAAAGAGTTCAATTGGCTTATGACGCATTAGTCAATGGTATTGGAGAAAGGGCAACAAGTGCAGCAGCTGCTATTGAAGCCAATTATGCAAAAGATATCACTGACGAATTTATTAAACCAACAGTACTCGTTGAAAATGGTGCACCAATTGCTACTATTGAGGAAGGAGATGCGGTATTATGTTTTAATTTTAGAACAGATCGTTGTAGAGAAATCACTGAAGTATTAACACAGAAAGATTTTCATGAGTTTAACATGAAAAAGCTTTCTTTACATTATACAACTATCACCAAGTATGACGAGACATTCCAAAATGTACATGTGATATTTGAAAACGATAATTTGGTGAATACATTAGGAGAGGTATTGGCAGCAAATCATAAAAAACAAATCAGAATTGCTGAAACAGAAAAGTATCCGCACGTAACTTTCTTCTTTAGC
The DNA here is from genome assembly GCA_964644475.1 of uncultured Sediminibacterium sp. Taxonomy (GTDB): domain Bacteria; phylum Bacteroidota; class Bacteroidia; order Chitinophagales; family Chitinophagaceae; genus Sediminibacterium. Next base: position 2,273 of record CAZXWT010000048.1, read on the forward strand.
GGTGGTAGAGAAGTGCCTTTTGAAGGTGAATCAAGAATTATGGCAGCTTCTCCAAAAGTGGCTACTTATGATTTACAACCAGAAATGAGTGCAGCAGAATTAACTGAGAAATTATTACCTGAAATCAATGCAGGATCTGCGGACTTTATTTGTTTAAATTATGCTAACGCAGATATGGTGGGTCATACCGGTATTTTCAGCGCAGTAATTAAAGCAGTAGAAACAGTTGACCAATGTGTAGAAAAAATTGTTACTGCTGGATTAGCTAATGGATATACAATATTCTTGACGGCAGACCACGGGAATGCTGACTATATGATGAATGAAGATGGTAGTCCTAACACAGCACATACTTTAAATCTAGTTCCTTTATTTGTAATTGATAAAGAATGGAAAGGCCATTTAAAATCTGGTAAGTTAGGAGATATTGCACCAAGCATCTTGAAAATGATGGATATTAGTATACCAAAAGAGATGACTGGAGAAGTACTCATTTAAAGTACTAACAAGAAATGAAAATAACCAAAGCAACTTATTTAATATCCAGTCCTAGTTTCGACCTCTGTCCTAAATTACAGGCGCCTGAATATGCCTTCATTGGAAGAAGTAATGTAGGAAAGTCCTCCATTATCAATGCCATTGTTCAGCAAAAAAATCTAGCTAAAACTTCTGGCACACCAGGTAAGACACAATTAATCAATCATTTTGAAATTACCAGTAATAGTGGTGCCAAAACTTCTGACAAATGGTATATTGTCGATTTGCCAGGATATGGATTTGCGAAGGTTTCACAGAGCAGTAGAAGAAGATGGGAGCAAATGATTGAAAACTATTTAAGAAAAAGACCCAACCTATGCAGGGTATTTGTTTTAATTGATAGTAGACATGCTCCACAAAAAATAGATTTAGAATTTATTGAGCAAATGTACCAATGGGAAATACCCATTACTTTAATCTTTACCAAATCGGATAAAGAGAAACCAGGGGTTGTGGCAAGAAATGTAAAAGCCATGATGGATACATTAAAAGAAAATTTCGCCTTTCTTCCAGAAGCTTTTGTAACAAGTGCAGAAAAGAAAGAAGGTGTAACAGAAGTGATTGCCTGCCTTGATAGATATAATCAATTGTACAAAGAAGACTTAGAAGATTTAAAATAAATTATGAAAATACTTTTCAAATACATACGCCCTTACAGGCCCTTAGTTTTATTGGCTTTTGTTTTAGCAGCCATTAACCAGACATTCTCTTTATTCGATCCAATGATCTTTGGAAAATTGATTGATGGTTTTGCCAAAAGCCCTTTTAAAGATGCCAATGGAAACACAAGAGACCAGGCTGCTTTTTTAACAGGAGTAGGTAATATGTTATTGTTGTTAGTGGGTACTGCCATGGTCAGCAGAATTGCCAAAGCCTTTCAAGACTATGTGGTGAATGTAATTATTCAGAAGTTTGGAGCTGCATTGTTTACAGATGGTTTAAAGCATTCAATGCAATTGCCATATCAAGCTTTTGAAGATCAAAGAAGTGGTGAAACATTGTCTATTTTAACCAAAGCAAGAGCAGACTGCGAGAAGTTCATTAGTTATGTAGTGAATGTATTATTTGGAATCATAGTAAGTGTGATCTTTGTAAGTATTTATGCTACAAGACTACATTGGTCAATTATACCTATCTATATAGGTGGAGCAAGTATGATTGCCTATGTGACCAACTTATTAAGTAAAAAGATCAAATCTATTCAAAAGAATATTGTTAAAGAAACCACTACCCTTGCAGGAACTACTACAGAGAGTTTAAGAAATATTGAACTGGTGAAGAGCCTTGGTTTAACTACTCAAGAGATCAACAGATTAAATAATAATACCTATAAGATTTTAGCATTGGAATTAAAGAAGGTGAAAAATATTCGCTCTTTAAGTTTTATCCAAGGCACTATGGTAAACGCTTTGAGACAAGTGATTACTTTTACATTAATGTGGTTAATCTTCAAAGAAATCTTAACAGTGGGCCAATTGATCTCTTTACAATTTTATAGCTTCTTTATTTTTGGCCCATTACAAGAAATAGGAAGCATTATTATGAGCTACAGAGAAACAGAAGCTTCTTTAAATAATTTCGAAGCTTTGATGAATAAGCCAACAGAACAAACCCCAATAAATCCTACTAATGTGGGTAATATTGAACAACTGGCTTTTCAAAATGTGAGCTTTCAACATCAGACAGCTAATTTTAAAGCGATTGACAATATCAGTTTTGTTGCTAAGAAAGGTGAGACAGTGGCTTTTGTCGGACCATCTGGTGCAGGAAAAAGTACTTTAGTGAAATTATTAGTAGGATTGTATACTAATCAAGATGGAGCTATTTTGGTGAATGGAATTGACACCCATCAGATTGACATGAATGCTTTGAGAAATCAAATTAGCTTTGTTACACAAGATACTCAGCTATTTGCTGGCACGATTAAAGAAAACTTGGCTTTCGTTGCTCCTGAAGCGACAGATGCAGAAATGTTAGAAGCATTAACTAAGGCAAGTTGTACGAATATCTTAGATAAGGGCGGCAATGGATTAGCTACGGTGATTGGCGAAGGCGGATTAAAATTATCGGGTGGAGAAAAACAGAGATTATCTATCGCTAGAGCCTTATTAAGACACCCACATTTATTGATATTTGATGAAGCCACTTCAAGCTTAGATAGTATAACAGAAGAATCTATTACAGATACGATCAGAGAACTTTCTACTGAAAGAGAACAGATTACTATTATGATTGCGCATAGACTAAGCACCATCATTCATGCCAATAGAATTTATGTATTAGAGAAAGGGCAAGTTATTGAAGAAGGAACTCATCAAAGTCTACTAGAAGAAAAAGGCTTGTATTATGCAATGTGGAGACAACAAATTGGTGAAAGAAAATCTAATTAAGTATCCTTAATAAATGCTTTTAATTAAATTATTCTCTTTCGAACTTCTTTTTCAAGTATTCCATCACAGAAGGATCTTCTAATCCTTCCATATCACTTAATTCTAATTCGATAGCCTTCGTGCTTAATCGAATTTCAATTAAAGAAATAGATATAGAAATACAGAAGGTAATTAAACTAATACCAAAAACAAATTGGGCTACCAATTGATATTGTATATAAATAAAGAACATAGAAACAATGGACAGCAATAAAGATGCAACACCAAATGTTTGCATGCTTTGAATCAATTTGATTCTATACTTAAGGTTTTTAATCTGTCCGAAAATGATATGCCTTTGTTCTAATTGATTGTACTTGTCATGTAATACCCTCACTCTATTAGACAAAGCTAAAAAGCGATTAGTATAAGCCAGCATTATCAAACTGATGGCTGGAAATAAAAGTGCAGGTATATTAACAGATAATTCCATACCCCAAAAATACTTCATATTTTTGCCCTTACTCACATGGAAAGAGAAATTTTCAAAAAAATACAGGCCAGCCTACCACAAGAACCTGGGATTTATCAATATTTTGATGAAAAGGGCAAGCTTTTATATGTGGGCAAGGCCAAAAACATAAGAAACAGAGTTAGCTCCTATTTTAATGGTCAGCAACATACTTTAAAGACCATCGAGTTAGTTCAGAAAATTCAAGATATCCAATTCACGATTGTCAACTCTGAACATGATGCATTTATCTTAGAAAATGAATTGATTAAAAATTATCAGCCAAAGTATAATATTAATTTAAAGGATGATAAAACCTATCCCTATATTGTTATTAAAAACGAACCATTTCCAAGAGTCTTTTTAACAAGAAGAAAAATAAAAGATGGTTCAATTTATTATGGCCCATACACACATATTTTTGCTGTTAGGGAATTGATTGATCATATCAAACAAAGTATCCCTTTAAGAACCTGCACTCTTCCTTTAACACCAAAAAATATTGAAAAAGGGAAATTCAAAGTTTGTCTAGAATATCATTTAGGCAATTGTAAAGGACCTTGCCAAGGCCTACAAACACAGGCGGAATATGATCAATCCATAGATCAGGTCACCCATTTATTAAAAGGCAATGTAAAACCTTTAATTACTGCCTTACAAAAACAGATGCAAGCAGAAGCAGCTTCATTGGCATTTGAAAAAGCTGGGTTTACCAAAAAGAAAATTGAAGAACTAGAACAATACCAAACCAAATCGGTAATATATACCAAGCAGCAGCATGCTATGGATGTGTTTAGTATCGCTCATTTTGAAGATCAAGCTTATGTGAACTACTTAATGGTTCAGGAAGGCAGAATCATACAAACACATATGCTTCCCTTGAGTATTCCTTTAGAAGAAACCAAAGAAAATGTTTTGGCATTTGCAATTCATTATTTTAGAAACCATTTGGACTCCAACGCTACCGAAATTATTGTTCCATTTGAACCAGAAGATATTATTCCAAATGTAAAATATACCATTCCAAAACAAGGAGAGAAAGAACAGTTATTAGCGCTTTCTCAAAAAAATGCAGATTATGCGCTAAGAGACTGGAAACATAAGCAAGCATTACTATTAGTGACTGAAAACAGTCCCAATTTGGTATTAGAAGAAATGAAAACCTTATTACACTTGCCCAGTGTTCCAACACATATAGAATGTTTTGATAACTCTAATTTCCAAGGTTCCTACCCCGTTTCGGCAATGGTTTGCTTTAAAAATGGAGTGCCTAGTAAATCTGATTATAGAAAATTCAATATCAAGACTGTTGTGGGGATCAACGACTTTGCAAGTATGAAAGAGTCAGTGTATAGAAGATACCATTCTGTCATTACCAAAAACCAAGCTCTACCTCAATTAATAATCATTGATGGAGGTAAAGGACAATTAAATGCTGCACTAGAAGCTTTAACAGAATTGGGTATACAAGATAAAGTGACCATGGTAGGCCTTGCCAAGAATTTAGAAGAATTATTCTTTGTGGGTGATTCTAATTCGATCTTATTGAACTGGCATAGCGAAGCTCATAAACTGATTCGTAATATTAGAGACGAAGTACACCGATTTGGCATTCAATTTCACAGAAGTAAACGTTCTAAAGGTGCTTTAGAGACTGGGCTAGATCATATCGCTGGTATTGGCCCTAAAACCAAAGAATTATTATTACAGTATTTTAAATCTACTAATAAAGTAAAAAAAGCAAGCCCTGCATTACTTACTGAAATTATAGGTGCACAAAAGACAAAAATCCTATTAGATGCTTTCGCAAAGGAAAGCAACTAGTAAACCCAACGCTCTTGTTCGTAATTAAATATTTTTTGTCTAATCTTCTCTCCCTCAATCAATCTTCTGATTGGATCTTTATACAAAGCATTTAAAGGCTTATCGTTATAGTTATCCAATGTAGATTT
>CAZXWT010000049.1:0-6203 GCA_964644475.1 uncultured Sediminibacterium sp.
AGCACAAAGTTACTAGGAAATTTTAGTGGATTTGTATAAATTGTAGGGTTAAATACGCTTGCTCATGTCAGAGACCAAACATTTAGTTTTAAAGATTCATCCAGCAGATAATGTATTGGTAGCATTAACCGATTTAAAGAAAGGCACAGAAGTCGCATTCGAGGGAAACAATTATACTTTATTAGAAGATATTGCAGCAAAACATAAGTTTTTTACTACCCCATTAAAAAAGGGTGAAACAATTATAATGTATGGCATCACAGTGGGCAGGATAAAAGATGCAGAGGTACAAGTAGGCCAATTAATGAGCACGGACAATACAGTACATCAGGCCGATCCATATACATTTAGAAATTTTCAATACCAATGGAATGCGCCAGATACAAGCAAGTATCAAAATAAAACATTTAATGGATATCATAGAGCAGATGGCAAAGTGGGTACTGCCAATTATTGGTTATTTATTCCAACGGTTTTTTGTGAAAACAGAAACTTAGATATTATCAAAGCAAGTTTGCACGAAGCATTAGGATATGCTATAGATAATAAATACAAATCTTACACAACCAATTTAGTTCAACAAATTCAAGCAGGCAAAGGCCTTGAAATAGAAGAAATACCATTTGGTGAAAACCAAGCATCAAAAAGAGTATTTAAAAATATTGATGGAATAAAATTTTTAAATCATAATGGAGGATGTGGTGGCACAAGACAGGATGCAGCAACACTAAGTAAATTATTAGCTGCCTATGCAGATCATGCGAATGTTGCAGGAATTACTTTATTAAGTTTAGGATGTCAACACTTGCAAATAGATGATTTCAAAAAAGATCTCTTAGAACGCAATCCAACATTTAATAAGCCACTAATTGTTTTTGAACAACAAAACACAAAAAGTGAAGAAGCATTGATCAAAGACGCTATCAAAGAAACTTTACAACATTTAGTAGAAGCAAATAAAATAGAAAGAGCACCTGCACCATTAAGTAAATTAAATATTGGCGTTAAATGCGGAGGAAGCGATGGATTTAGCGGTATATCTGCTAATCCAGCAGTGGGACATGCTGCAGATTTATTAGTGGCATTAGGAGGTCAAGTTTTATTAGCAGAATTTCCAGAACTATGTGGTGCTGAGCAAGAATTAATTGACAGATGTGTGGATGAAAAAACAGCCAACAAGTTTATTCAATTAATGGAATCTTATAATCAAATGGCACATGCGGTGGGTAGCGGATTTCATATGAACCCCTCTCCTGGTAATATAAAAGATGGATTAATTACAGACGCCATTAAAAGTGCGGGTGCTTGTAAAAAAGGAGGCACTGCGCCAATAGTGGATGTATTAGATTACACAGAGCCAGCGATTAAAGCAGGATTACATTTAGTGTGTACCCCAGGCAATGATGTAGAAGCTACCACAGGTAAAGCAGCTAGCGGTGCAACATTAATTTTATTTACTACAGGATTAGGTACACCTACAGGCAATCCTATATGTCCTGTGATAAAAGTAGCAACGAATACAAAATTGGCAAACAAGATGTCAGACATCATTGATATCAATACAGGTGAAATTATTGAAGGCGCTAAAACAATTGAAGAAGTAGGAGAAGAAATTTTAGACTATTGTATTAAAGCAGCAAGTGGAGAAATCATTCCTAAAGCAGTTCAACTTCAACAAGATGATTTTATACCATGGAAAAGAGGCGTCTCTTTATAACTATTTTAAAAAATAAATATGTTTCAATTAACCAAGAAAAAAGCAGTAGTAACCGGAGGAGGAAGTGGTATAGGAAAAGCCATCTGTAAAATATTAGCACAGCAAGGAGCTATTGTATATGTATTAGACATCAACAAAGAAGAGGCCTTACAAACTGTTGTAGAAATTGAACAACAAAAAGGATCTGCCATTGCAGAAGCTATTGATGTTACCAATCAAGAAACCACGAATAAAGTATTTGAACAAATTGGCGCGATAGATATATTGGTTAACTGCGCAGGCATTTCTCATATTGGCAATGCAGTGAATACCAACGAAGCTGATTTTGAAAAAGTATTTCAAGTAAATGTAAAAGGAGTCTACAATTGTTTACATGCAGGAATACCTCAGTTGCAAAAAAATGGTGGAGGTGCTATTGTTAATATTAGTTCCATTGCAGCAAAAGTTGGATTAAGTGATCGATTCGCTTATAGTATGAGTAAGGGTGCAGTACATGCAATGACATTGAGTGTAGCAAAAGATTATTTAAAAGACAATATTAGATGTAATAGTATTTCTCCTGCAAGAGTACATACCCCTTTTGTAGATGGATTCTTAAAAAAGAATTACCCAGGACAAGAAGCAGCAATGTTTGAGAAATTATCAAAGACGCAGCCTATTGGCAGAATGGGACAACCAGAAGAAATTGCACAACAAGTATTATACTTATGTAGTGACGAAGCAAGTTTTATAACAGGAAGCGATTATGCAATAGATGGAGGATATATCACATTAAATAGTTAAAATAGTAATAATGAAATTAATAAGATTCGGACAAGAAGGAAATGAAAAACCAGGTATACATAAAGATGGCAAACATTATGACCTTAGTGCACATATAAAAGATTATGATGAAAATTTCTTTGCCAACAATGGTTTAGAAAAACTAAAGACAATAGCTGCTCAAGAGAGCTTACCATTAGTTGCTACAACTGAAAGAATTGGATCACCTGTTGCAAGACCTTCAAAGATTGTATGCATTGGTTTGAATTATGCAAAACATGCAAAAGAAACCAATGCTGCTATTCCTACAGAACCCATTATATTCATGAAGTCAACCACTTCATTAAGCGGGCCATATGATCCAATCATGATACCCAAAGGTTCTGAAAAAACAGATTGGGAAGTAGAGTTAGCTGTAGTAATTGGAAAGAAAGCTTCATATGTTACAGAAGAAGAAGCGATGGACTATGTTGCAGGATATGTTTTACACAATGACGTTAGTGAAAGAGCATTTCAATTAGAGAGAGGCGGCACATGGGATAAGGGAAAAGGTTGTGATACATTTGCTCCATTAGGACCATGGTTGGTTACCAAAGACGAGATTGCTAATCCGCATGAGTTAAGATTATGGTTGAGCTTGAATGGCAAAATGATGCAAGATGGAAATACAGATGATCTAATATTCAATATCCCCCAACTGATTTCTTATACTAGTCAATTTATGACATTATTACCTGGAGATGTAATCAGCACGGGTACTCCAGCAGGGGTTGGATTAGGATTCACACCTAATATATATTTAAAAGCAGGTGATGTGGTTGAATTAGGTATAGATGGATTAGGTAGCAGTAAGCAAACAGTCATCGCATACAAAAAGAATTAATTCATGAGAATCATTGACTCCCATCAACATTTTTGGAAATACCATCCACAAAATCATGCATGGATCAATGAAGACATGAAAATCATTCAAAAAGATTTTTTGCCTGAAGAACTATCTTCCATTTTTGATAAAGAGCATATTGATGGATGTGTTTCTGTGCAGGTAGATCAAACGGAAGCAGAAACTCAATTTCAAATTGAACTAGCCAAAGATAATCCATTCATTAAAGGAGTGGTTGGATGGATCAATTTAATGAATCCATCTATTGAAGCCACATTAGAAAAATACCAAGACAAACCTATCGTCAAAGGGTTTAGGCATATACTACAAGGTGAAGCAAAAGGTTTTATGTTGCAACCAAAGTTTATCGATGGATTAAAAGCATTGGCTAATAACAACTACACTTACGATTTGTTAATTTACCATCATCAAATTCCTGATGCCTTAAAACTTTTGAAAGAGTTGGATAGTTTTAAAATAGTAGTTGATCATATCGCTAAGCCTGATATAAAAAATAGCCATATCACCGAATGGGAAAAAAATATAAAAGCACTCGCCAATTATCCGAATGTATATTGTAAGATAAGTGGGATGACAACTGAAGCTGATTGGAAAAATTGGACTGCTGAAGACTTAACCCCATATTTAGATATTGTGGTAGAAGCATTTGGCACCAATAGATTGATGTTTGGTTCAGATTGGCCAGTTTGCTTAGTGGCAAGTACTTATCGTCAATGGTTAAGAACAGTGAAAGACTATTTTTCTACCTTCACAAAAGAAGAACAAGCTAAAATATTTGCTGCTAACTGCGAAAGCTTTTATACATTAGATAAAGCATAAATTGTACATCATGAATTTAGGATTCGAAAATAAAGTCATTATAGTAAGTGGAGGCGCAAGAGGCATTGGCGAAGGGATTGTAAAAACACTATTGGAAGAAAAAGCAATTCCAGTAGTGATAGACTTAAGATCTTCTACCATACAAGGTGTCACTACTATTAATGCAGATCTTACTAATCCTGAAGCATGTGAAAAAGCCATCAAACAAATTGTAGAACAGTTTGGAACCATACATGGACTAGTGAATAATGCTGGTGTAAATGATGGCGTGAATTTAGAACAAGGCAATTATGAATCATTTATGCAAAGCATTCATAAAAATTTAGTGCACTATTATTTATTAGCACATCATGCACTACCCTATCTAAAAACAAATAAAGGAAGCATCGTTAATATCAGTTCAAAGACTGCAGAAACAGGACAAGGAGGTACTTCAGCATATGCGGCAGCTAATGGAGGTAGAAACGCATTAACCAGAGAATGGGCTGTTGAATTATTAGCTTATGGAATCAGGGTAAATTCAGTGGTAGTGGCAGAATGTTTTACTCCCATGTATCAAGAGTGGATCCAAACCCAAAACAACCCTACCGAAAAGCTTGCAGCTATCCAGAAAAATATCCCTCTAGGCAATAGATTTACCACCGCAGAAGAAATTGGCCAAACTGTATGCTTCCTATTATCTGAAAAATCGAGCCACACCACAGGCCAAATTGTACATGTGGACGGAGGCTATGTACACCTAGACCGCGCCTTGTAAAAATCCCCTTATTTTTTGGCAAAATCACCCAAAATCGTTGTAGCTTTGAATTAGTTGCATAACTAACTATATGTCAAACAACCAATTTAAAAGAGGGGAATTATACAGTGTCATCAATGGGATGGCCACTACTGCTGTAGCCCGCCGTCTTCAAAAGAATTTTCGTAATGCTGGATTAGAAATCACTATCGAGCAATGGTCCGTTTTGTATCATTTATGGAAAGAGGACTGCTTAAGTCAGCAAGAATTAGGTACAAGAACTTTTAGAGACAAGGCAAGCATTACGAGATTGATTGATAATCTAGAAAAATTAGGCTTGGTAACTAGAGTAGCTAGTGCAAGTGATAGACGCATCAATTTGGTTTGCTTAACAGATGCTGCAAAACCATTACAAGAACAAACTTATCATTTAGCGAACCAAACCATGAACGAAGCTTTGCAACATATCAGCAAAGACGAAATCGAAGTAGTGAAGAGCGTGTTTCAAAGAGTGTATGATAATTTAACACATCCTGATTTAGATAAATAATTACCGCATTAAAATATACTTGTATGGAAAACAATACAACAACAATTAAAGGAGGAGAATGGATCATTAAAGAAGTAGATGCAAAATCTATTTTTATTCCAGAAGAATTCAATGAAGAACAATTGATGGTAAAAGAAATGTGTTCACAATTCTTAGACACAGAAGTATTACCAGTGATTGATCGTATCGACAAACTAGAACCAGGCTTAATGCCAAGCTTGCTTTCAAAAGCTGGTGAGCAAGGATTATTAGGGGTTTCTATTCCTGAATCTTATGGTGGATTAGGAAAAGATTTTATTACTAGTACTATTGTTGCAGAATACTTAGGAGGTGGATACTCTTTCTCTGTAGCGAATGCAGCACACACGGGTATTGGAACTTTACCAATTTTATATTTTGGTACAGAAGCGCAAAGAGCAAAATATATTCCAAAATTAGCAAGTGGAGAATTCAAAGGTTCTTATGGATTAACAGAACCTAATAGTGGATCAGATGCATTAAGCGCAAAGACAACTGCAAAGTTATCAGCAGATGGTAAACACTATTTATTGAATGGACAAAAATGTTGGATCACCAATGGTGGTTTTGCAGATGTCTATACAGTGTTTGCAAAAATTGATGGAGAGCAATTCACGGCCTTCATTGTAGAAAGGGGCATGGAAGGATTTACACAAGGACCTGAAGAACATAAAATGGGTATCAAGGGTTCAAGTAC
>CAZXWT010000049.1:6303-7591 GCA_964644475.1 uncultured Sediminibacterium sp.
TTAAAAGTATTTGGATCAGAAGTATTGGACTTCGTTGTGGATGAGGGAGTACAAGTACATGGTGGAAATGGTTATAGCGATGAATACCAAATCTCTAAAGCATATAGAGATAGTCGTATCAACAGAATCTATGAAGGCACCAATGAGATCAATAGATTATTAACGGTGGATATGGTATTAAAGCGTGCTATGAAAGGCAAATTAGATTTGATGGGACCAGCAATGGCAGTGCAATCAGAATTAATGAGCATTCCAGATTTTGGAAGTGAAGAAGAAGGTGCATTCGCAAAAGAGAAAAAAGCCATTGCAAACTTTAAGAAATGTATTTTAATGGTTGCAGGTGCTGCAGTGCAAAAATTAATGATGACTTTAAGTAAAGAACAAGAGATCTTAATGAATATTGCAGACATGGCTATTATTACTTATCATGCTGAATCTGCATTATTAAGATTGGAAAAATTAACTGCATTAAAAGGAGAAGCTGCAACAGCAGTACAAGCAGATATAGTGAAGACCTATATATATGATGCAGCAGATGCGATTAACAAAGCAGGTAAAGATGCCTTAAACTCTTTTGCAGAAGGAGATGAATTAAGAATGATGAACATTGGATTAAAGCGTTTCACAAAAGTAGAACCATTCAATACCAAAGATGCACGCAGAAGAATCTGTGCGCAATTGGTGGCGGACAATGGTTATAAATTATAGTTAGACTACTCTAACATTTCTAGAAAAACTTTCTTCAAGGGATATGAACGTTTCAGTACGTTCTATCCCTTTTATTTTTTGTAACTCATCGTGCAACACAAAACGCAATTGTTGAATATCCTTACAAACAATTTCAGCAAACATGCTATAGTTACCAGTAGTATAATTTAAACGAACAATTTGTGGGATCTTTTGCAATGCTTCCGCAACACTATCATACAAAGAACTCTTCTCTAAATAAATACCAATAAAGGCAATTACATCATAACCCAATACTTTCATATCCACGGCTAATTTCTTGCCTTGGACAATCCCTAATTCTTCTAATTTCTTAATACGCACATGGATAGTACCTCCAGAAACAAATAACTGCTTACCCAGGTCGGCATAAGACACTTCGGCATCCAGCATCATATGCTGTATAATCTGCAGATCTAGCTTATCTAAGCTTTTGTCAATGTTCAATTTTGGGCTGTTTTTAGGGTCCATATTTGTATGATTTTAAATATAAAGGCAAATTATTAAATAAAATCTATATTTTAAAATATATCATTAAAATATTTGCAACATATAGCCCTTT
>CAZXWT010000050.1:0-7498 GCA_964644475.1 uncultured Sediminibacterium sp.
AAAAACAAGGGTAGCAATGGTCTCTGTAATAAAATTTTGGGGTAGTCTTCTAATGGAAGGACCAGTAGAAAATATAGCTAATTTATCAGCCGCAGCTTCGGCTTCGTTGATATGATCTTTGTAAATCATCCAAACAATAAATGCCCCCAACATTGCTCCTAAGATTTGTGCCAACAAATAGGAAGGTACCAAGGCCCAATTAAATTTTCCGGCAGCTGCCAAAGCAAAAGTCACTGCAGGATTCAAATGTGCCCCACTAGTACTTGCAGTCACATAGACACCTACAAAAACTGCAATCATCCATCCAAATACAATTGAAATTAAACCCCCATTATTACCTTTTGTTTTAGGCAATACAACATTGGCCACTACGCCATTCCCAATAATAATTATTAAAGTAGTTCCTACAAATTCTGCTATAAAAGGGGTCATAAAAATATGGTTTTAGCAATCAGGTTTTAAATTACAAAAAAGTCAAATCATTACCAATTATTGGTGGCTTTAATAGCACGTTCCCAACCTTTGATTAATGCATCTCTATTATTTGTACTTGGTTCGAATACCTTATCTATAGCCCATTTGGTCGCAATCTCTTCTTGGCTTTTCCAAAAACCCACTGCCAAGCCCGCTAAGTATGCTGCACCCAAAGCAGTTGTTTCAATCATTGTTGGACGAACCACTTTAGTAGCAATCAAGTCTGATTGAAATTGCATGAGCAAATTATTTTTGGTTGCACCTCCATCAACTCTTAATTCTGCAATGGGGATACCTGCATCAGATTCCATTGCTTTCATTAAATCATAACTTTGAAAAGCAATACTTTCTAAAGCGGCTCTAGCGATATGAGCACTAGTAGTTCCTCTTGTAATACCTACAATAGTTCCTCTTGCATGTTGATTCCAATAAGGCGCACCTAATCCAGCAAATGCTGGAACCAAATACACGCCATCAGTAGTGGTTACTTGACTAGCCAAAGCTTCAATCTCTTCAGAATTTCTAATTAAATGCAAACCATCTCTTAACCACTGCACCACTGCTCCACCAATAAACACACTGCCTTCTAATGCATAATAAGTGTGACCGTTAATTTGTAAAGCAATTGTAGTTAACAAATTATTTTTTGAACGAACTGCTTTCTCTCCGGTATGCATTAACATAAAACAACCAGTACCATAAGTATTCTTCACCATTCCCGGACTTGTACACATTTGACCAAACAATGCAGCTTGCTGATCTCCTGCAATTCCTGCTATAGGTATTTCATGGTGTGAAAATAAATGCTCTGTGGTTCCATACACTTCACTACTACTTTTTACAGTTGGTAATATGGACGCAGGAATATCTAATAAGTTTAATAATTCACTATCCCATTCTAAACTATGTATATTAAACAACATAGTTCTAGAAGCATTGGTAGCATCTGTTACATGCACTTTACCATTGGTTAATTTCCAAACCAACCATGTGTCTATTGTACCAAAACATAAATCTCCTTTAGCAGCTAGCTCTCTTGCTCCTGGAGTGTTGTCTAAAATCCATTTAATTTTTGTGCCAGAAAAATAAGCGTCAATTACCAAACCTGTTTTAGCTTGAATCATCTCCGCTTTACCTTGCGCTTTTAAAGTATCGCAATATTCGGCCGTTCTTCTATCCTGCCAAACTATCGCATTGTAAATAGGCATACCCGTTTTCTTATTCCATACAACAGTCGTCTCTCTTTGATTAGTGATGCCAATAGCTGCAATATCTGTTAATTGGGCATTGATCTTACTGATAGATTCAGAAGCAACTCCAATTTGAGTACTCCAGATTTCCATCGCATCGTGTTCTACCCAGCCTGGTTGAGGGAAAATTTGAGTGAACTCTTTTTGAGCGACTGATTGAATTTGACCTTGATGATCAAATAAAATAGCACGACTACTAGTAGTCCCTTGATCAAAGGATAAAATGTATTTTGACATGCAAGCAAATATTAGATAGTAAATATAGCCAACTATCTTCTATTTTTTAGCCAAGATTCTGGGTCAAAGAAAACCACTTTTTCATTATTAATAGAGAAAAGCAAAGCGCCTTCCCCATCTAAATTAACTCCAGATCTTCCCAATACGGTACCAGCCCTTACCTCTTGCATTACTCTTACATTGGCTGTACTTAAATGAGAATAAGTAGTAAAGTATTTACCATGCTTCACAAAGATGGAAAGGTCTCCATTGATATCACCCACGTAAATCACCGTGCCATCTGCAACACTTTTAACTGCACTTCCTTTGGGTAAAGCAATTTCAATACCATCACTTTTTCTATTCAATTTGGTTCCTGGAATATTCTCTACTCCAAAATGCACATAAACATTGCCTCTATCTACTGGCCAAGGAAGATTGCCTCGATTGTTTTCAAAATTGATAGAAGTTTCTCTTCCTTCTTCTGTGGTCTCTAAGGCAGAATAAGGTCTATTGTCAGTAGTACTTGCTAATCCACCATCTACTTTGCCAATTTTGACATTTACTTTTGCTGTGGAATTATTTTCAGATGCTTTTGCTTTATTGGCAGCTTCTGCATTAGCAGCTTTAGCTTTGGCTAAACGTTCTTTTTCTTTTCTCTCTGCTTCTTGAATTTCTCTTTTAATTAATGCAGTCAATGCTTGTTGCATTTTTCTACGTTGAGCTTCTTTTTGCTTTACTTGTGCAGTAATCTCTTCTTCTTTACTCTTTAATTGCTTGACTACTTTATCTTGTTCTTTCTTGTCTTGTTCCAATACTTGCAATTGCTCGTTTTGGACAGACAATGTTTTTAATCTGTCTTTTTTATTGTTGCTCAGCTGACCAATTTTTATATTTAAATCATTCTGAGACATATTAATAGCATTAGCTTGTGCTTCTCTATTTTGACGATAGCTTCTTAAATAGGTAATACGTTTCACTGCATCATTAAAGCTCTTAGCCGAAAACAAGAAATTCAAATATTCATATCCACTTCTACCCTTGTAAGAGAAGATGATACTTTTGGCATACTTTGATTTTAATGTATCTAAGTCCTTATTTAGTTTTTGAACGTCTAATTGATTATTATAAATAGCAGCATCCAAAATTTTCACTTGATTACGAATGCCATTTACCAATGCTTCTCTCTTTGCAATCTTGCTCCTAATAACAGCCAATTGACCTAATGAACTTTTTTTATTTCTTTTAGTTTGCTCTAACAATTGATTTAATTCATCCAACTCTCTTCTTAAAGATTGTTCTTGTTTTTGCAAATCCTCCCTAGAGGCATTTGATTGCGCAATTAAATTGTTACTAAATGCTATACAAACAATCAATAACCCAATCCAAATTTTTATTCTAAATAAGCTCATATATTATCTACGTTTTCCTGGTCTAGGAATAGCAAAGGTATATTTTAATGGTTCATTAAAACCATACTCTTTGACTTCCATATGAATAATTAATTTAGTCTTGCTCTCAATAGTTATTTCTCTGCTTAACGGGAAAGAAACATTGTCAACTTTGACATGATTGCTATAACTAATATTACAAGTTCGATGTTGTGCAATATCTATGTCGTCTAACTTTAACTGTAAAATTTTTGTATGCTCTGCATCTAGTACAACCAAGTTTTTAAATAAACTACCCAATAAACTTGCCTGTAATCTGTCTTCCGACTTTTTAAATGAAACCAACTTAGCATTATCCATATAAATTGGATTGCCAATCAAAAGGTCTTGAATCGTTGTAAATGAAAAAGGAATTTTTACAATATCCACTAAAGCTTTTAGAGGTCTTTTGTCTGTCTTTTTTTGCAATGGATAAAACAAAGTAACAGAGTCTCTCTTAATCAATGCTTTTAATCCAATCACACCCATTGCACCTCTTACAGTAATATAAATGGTACTATCTTTTTGAATACTCATATTGGCGATATAAGAATCCGAATTTTTTTCAGATTCATAATCCACTTTGATTTTTGCATTCATAGTTGTAAATGCAATCTTATCTGTATTAAAATGATTTACAATTTCTTCTACAATAGCCAATGAATCTATTTCAGGCACTTTTTTAATACTACTGCTATCCACAACAGTTAGTGCATCTTGAATAACCTGTACTTTTTTAACATTAGTACAAGCTTGCAAGAAAGCCAATAGACATACTATATAAACTAGTTTCTTCATTGATTTAATTTTTCCCGGTATGACCAAAGCCACCAGCTCCTCTATCCGTCTCGTTTAAAGTATCTACTTCTACAAATTGTACTTTTTCTACTTGTTGAAATACCACTTGGGCAATTCTATCTCCGTTTTGAATTGTTTGAATTTCGTTAGAAAGATTAATTAAAATCACTTTCACTTCCCCTCTATAATCTGCATCAATAGTGCCAGGAGTATTTAAACAAGTTAAACCTTGTTTGATAGCCAAGCCACTTCTAGGTCTTACTTGCGCTTCTAGGTTTTCTGGCATTTCAAAAAACAAGCCAGTGGGCACTAGAACTCTTTCTAAGGGTTGGATTTGTATTGCTTGCTCAATATTGGCTCTAATATCTACACCAGAGGAACCTGCAGTTGCATATGCAGGGACAGGATGTAGGCTTTTGTTGACAATTTTTACTGTTGTAGACATGTTCAACAAAAGTACTTATAATTTAGAAAAAAAGCTTAGAAGTAGAATATAGAACCAAATCTAAGTGTATTAGATAAAGGGTTTTTGGTGATACCACCGCCCGAAGGCACTAAATAAGAAATGTTAAATTTAGATTGCTGGTATTGAAAACTAGTACCCAAAGTAAAATATTGCATATTACCTAAGTTCTTATTGTTGTCCATAAAATACCCCGCCCTCAAAAAGAAACGATTGGTATAATTATACTCAGCGCCTACAGAGATTTTTAATGACTCTCCAATAGGCATGCCATATTTATTGGTGAAAGAATTGAAATAACTAGAGATCACAGACTGTGAAAAATATTGTTCTTTCAATGCTGCATAGTCAGGATCAGTTGCTGATGGACTTGCAGGCACAAGCAATCTATTTACATCGGCACCAAACTCAATCGCATTTTCTGTATCAAATCTTGTTAAATAGCCAATGCCTATGCCAAGATTGGCAGGGATAAAATATTTATTCTTACTTGCATTAGAATAACTAATCTTGCCGCCCAAGTTAGATAATAACATACCAAAATGCCAGCCAGACATATCTTCATGTTGTTTGTAGAATACACTCAAATCACCAGAAATAGTATTACCCGCTCTATAATCAATTGCATTACCAATAAAAGAACCTGTTACTAATTTAGAGTGGATATATCTTAAAGTAATACCAGCACTTAATTGATTTGATAGTAAAAAACTATAGCCAAAATCATAACTAAATTCATTAGGTCTTTGCTCTGTTGTTGGTGTACCATTCACATCTGAGAATTGGATATTTCCCAAACTAAAAAATCTTAATGAACTATTAATACTACTATTCTCATCCAACTTTTTATAATATCCAGCACTCGCTAAATACACATCTGTCAAACCCAAATCTTTCAACCAAGGTGTGTAGTTAATTAAAAAACCTTGCTTTTCTGTTAATAAAGGAAGCTTTGCATTATTGCCAAAAAGGTCGTTAGATTCTGCAGACATACCCAAAGACAAATTACCCATACCACCCGATCTTGCGTCTGGAGAAATTAACATAAATGGTACTGCAGTACTTTGTATAGAGATAGGTTTTGTTTGTGCAGATAGTTTTACTGAACTATTTAAGCAAACAATTACGATACAAATGGTAGCAATAAATTTCTTTGACATAAATCGAAACTTGGTTTACCATACGAAGATACCTATAGATAGTTGATAAAATTATAATTTAATCAACTTATTTGACAGCATAAAAATTTGCGAACCAGATCTAATGGTAATGGTATAAATATAATAACCTGGAGGGATTACTGCTCCTGACTGATCCCTTCCATCCCAATCCATTACCCATTTATTA
Source organism: uncultured Sediminibacterium sp. (assembly GCA_964644475.1). Classification (GTDB taxonomy): domain Bacteria; phylum Bacteroidota; class Bacteroidia; order Chitinophagales; family Chitinophagaceae; genus Sediminibacterium. Next base: position 5,979 of record CAZXWT010000050.1, read on the forward strand.
GATATACTTTTATGCGTTAACACTCTATTCACTAACTGTTGCCCATGTAGATTTCGTAGAGAAAATTCGGTCTCAACGCCTATATCCTGAATGTTTAAATCGAAACTAAACTGCGTAAATTGATTCATTGGATTAGGTTTATTGACCAAATCCTTTGCCATTAAAATATTTGTTTCGGGCACAATACACCATAAAGTGTCTTTTGAAAGATTGCCTAATAGGTCCCAGGCCTTAATTACTAATTGATGTTTGCCTATTGATAAATTAGGTAAACCAAAAACAATGCCTCCCGATTGATATGTATCCAAATCTGCTGTAAAATAATTATTCAATACAAATGGATGTTGAACATCATTGTCAATAATTAATTGCAAATCGTGTCCTAATGAATTGCCTGAACTTTGAATACCAGCACTATCTTTTAATTGAACCATTAAAATAGCATTCTTACTCACCCAGCTATTATTAGTGAAATTGGTATCATTAATATATGCTTGAATAATTGGACCTATTGTATCTAATGAATTATTTGCCTTGGGTGCTTTCACAAATACTTGGTCATTTATACCTAAAGCATCTTCATTATTATTATATGCAAAGGCTTGGATGCGTATATTACCAGCTACTGTACTTGTTTCTTTTGGAAGCACAAAATTAATTGCAAACTGACCTTTTGATACTGTTGCCTTACCTCTATAAATAATCGCTTCTCTAGTAAGTATGGTGGTTTTTATACTAGAGGACTGATTGGCTAATGTTATTTTTTCTTTCACAACATCATAAACAATACAATCCACCAAGCCATTGAAACTACTATTCAATTGTTGATTACTGATAACACTTCCCTTTATTGAATTGACTTCACCAGCAATTAAACTATCTTTTAAATTTAATTGAATACTATTTTTTGCATAAGCCAATTTTAAAGCTGGATCTCCTAGCAAATTAAATTTAAATGCATTTAATTTATCTCCTTGCATTGCCCAATTGATTCTTTTTGCCTTTTGTAATGCCTTACCAATACTATTATACTTTCCGGCATTATCTTGAACCAATAAGGCTTGAATAAATTGTTCATTAATTTGTTTGTTACTATAGGCAAATACCAATCTATTAGCAGCCACCAACCCAATGATACCCTTACTATTTTTCATTAAAGAATTAAACCCAATTGGATTCAATTGTGGTTGATCATAAGGAGCAAAATCACAAGACGCTGTAATCATTAGTGGCAATTGGCCAGCATTATTCCAAGCTTGCATGTTTTGATCATTGATCACTGCTTCTTCTGTAAGTCTACTATAGTTGCCATGTCCAGTATAGTTTAATACTAAAGTTCCACTATTTAATGTTTGCTGAATCTCATTTTCAACCAATGGATAAGTTAATCCTCCGGCATTTTTACTAGCAGCAAAAAGATCTAAATATATTTTTTTATGATTCCAATTGGCGTTGGTTTTTTGAACACCACCAATAATAGACTCTGCATCTTGCAAATGCAAATTATAATCACCATCATC
>CAZXWT010000051.1:0-7470 GCA_964644475.1 uncultured Sediminibacterium sp.
ATTCAATTTTCTATCAAGAATAGATTAATTGTATTACTTGGATTGTTTGCCTTGTTGATTGGGGGTATTTACTCTATTTCCAAATTACCCATTGATGCAGTGCCTGATATTACTAATAATCAGGTAATGATCATCACTTCTGCTCCAAGTGCAGGAGCTCCTGATGTCGAGCGTTTGATAACTGTGCCTATAGAACAAGCCACTAGAAATATACCTGGAATTATAGAACAAAGAAGCTTTTCTCGCTTTGGGTTGAGTTTAGTGACTATTGTTTTTGATGATAAAATTGATATTTATTGGGCTAGAAATCAGGTGTCAGAACGTTTAATTGCGGTAAAGTCTCAAATTCCAGATGGAATGGGAATTCCGGAATTAGGTCCACTGACAACAGGTTTAGGTGAAATTTATCAGTATGTAGTAAGAGCAAAAAAAGGTTATGAAAATAAATATACATTAACAGAACTAAGAACTATTCAAGATTGGATAGTACGTAAGCAATTATTGGGTACAGCAGGTGTGGCAGACGTAAGTAGTTTTGGTGGTGCTGTAAAACAATACCAAGTTCAAATTAATACGGAGCTTTTAAAAAATTACAATTTATCAGTGAATGATGTATTTGCTGCATTGAATCAAAATAATCAAAATGCCGGAGGAACATATATAGAACATGGTCCAGGCGTATTATTTATTAGAACAGAAGGGATGGTGAATTCTCTGGAGAATATTGGTACTATACCTGTAAAAACCATGCCTAATGGAATTCCCTTATTAGTTCGTGATATTGCTGAAGTAAAATTAGGTGAAGCAACAAGATTTGGTGCTACCGCTTTTAATGCAGAAGGTGAAGTGGCTGGTGCTGTAGTGATGATGCTAAAGGGAGAGAATAGTAAGAAAGTTATTGAAGCCATTAAGAATAAAATAACTGCTATTGAAAAATCTTTACCAGAAGGTGTGGTCATAGAACCTTTCTTAGACAGAACTAAAATGGTGAATAATGCTATTAGTACAGTGGCAACTAATTTATTGGAGGGTGCTTTGATTGTAATTTTTGTTTTGATTTTGTTCTTAGGAAATCTTAGAGCAGGCCTTGTTGTAGCTTCAGTTATTCCATTATCAATGTTGTTTGCCTTTATCCTGATGAATGTTTTTGGAGTAAGTGGTAATTTAATGAGTTTGGGCGCTTTAGATTTTGGGTTATTGGTAGATGGTGCAGTGATTATTGTGGAAGCAGTTTTACATCAATTGTATCATCCATCTAAAACTACTTTACATACAAACAAGATTGATAAAACTGAAATGAATGAAGTGGTAGGTAATATTTCCAATAAAATGATGGGAGCTGCTGCATTCGGCCAAATTATCATTCTAATTGTGTATTTGCCTATCTTAACATTAAGTGGTATTGAAGGTAAAATGTTTGGTCCAATGGCGCAAACAGTTTCTTTTGCATTAGTTGGAGCCTTTATCCTTTCAGTAACCTATGTGCCCATGATGAGTGCTTGGGTATTGAGTAGGAATAGGGTTCAAAAAGAATCTTTAACTGATAAGTACATGCTGAAATTGGAAGCTTTCTATCAACCATTGCTAGAAAAAGCTTTATTAATACCTAAAAAGATTTTAATTATTACTATCTCTGTATTTATTGTAGCAGTTTATATATTAACAACATTAGGAGGTGAGTTTATTCCAAAATTAGAAGAAGGAGATTTTGCAGTTGAAACAAGAATGCTTTCTGGTTCTTCTTTGAATACAACCATTGATGCTACTCAAAAAGCATCTAAACAATTATTAGATCATTTCCCAGAAATTGAAAAAGTAGTTACTAAAATTGGTTCTGGTGAAATACCTACAGATCCAATGACTATGGATGCCTCTGATTTAATGATTATTTTAAAGGATAAAAAAGAATGGGTGTCAGCAAAAACATTTGATGAATTAGCAGATACAATGAGCAAAGTAATGGCCCATGTTCCAGGCTTAGCTACTGGGTTTCAATTTCCTGTTCAAATGAGATTTAACGAATTAATGACCGGGTCCAAACAAGATGTTTCTTGTAAGATCTTTGGGGAGAATCTAGATTCATTAGCGAAGTATGCAGCTTCTATGGGCGCTATTATTAAGAATATAGATGGAGCAAAAGATGTATACATTGAAACAGTGACTGGTATTTCTCAAGTAGTTATTAGATATAATAGAGAAGCTATCGCTAAATATGGGGCTTCTATTCAAGAAGTGAACCAAGTTATTCAGTCCGCATATGCTGGCGGAATTGCTGGAAAAGTATTTGAAGGAGACAAACGTTTTGATTTAGTTGTTAAATTAAATCCGACCCAAAAGAAAGACTGGCAGTCAATTAAAAATTTGATGGTGAGTATTGGTAATGGCAAACAGATTCCATTATATGAATTAGCAGATGTCTCTATGGAAGAAGGGCCTTATCAAATTCAAAGAGAAGATGCTGCTAGACGAATTGTAGTGGGCTTTAATGTTAGAGGGAAAGACGTAAAAACAGTAGTCAACGATTTGCAAAACAAGGTGCAGGCTCAAATAAAATTCCCTGCAGGATACTATGTAAAATATGGTGGTCAATTTGAGAACTTAGAACATGCAGTTAGTAGGTTACAAATTGCTGTTCCAATTGCTTTATTGTTAATTCTGGTAATGTTATTTTTTGCATTTAATAATATTAAACATTGCTTACTGATTTTTTCAGCAATTCCATTTTCTGCCATTGGAGGAGTATTAGCACTTTGGTTTAGAGGTATGCCTTTTAGTATTTCTGCAGGAGTAGGTTTTATTGCATTATTTGGGGTGGCTGTATTGAATGGAATAGTATTGTTAACGGAAATGAATAAATTGGCTAATGAGACCAATGATTCAATTCATGATATTATCATCAAAGCAACCAAAACTAGATTGAGACCTATTTTAATAACTGCATCAGTTGCTTCTTTAGGTTTTATTCCAATGGCATTAAGTACTGGCTCTGGAGCAGAAGTTCAAAAACCTCTTGCAACGGTGGTGATTGGTGGCTTGTTGACCGCGACTTTTTTAACTTTATTTGTTTTACCTATTTTATATCAAATGATTGAAAAAAGAACTTTTTCACCAAAAGAGCCCTTATTAGTACTGATAGGCATTTGTTTAATGACTGCCGTGTCTGCGCAAGGTCAAACAAATTTATTACCTAAAAGAACAAAAGAACAAATTACGAATAGGGCATTAGAAGTTGCACCGTTGATTAAGTCTACAACAGCACAAGCTGGTTATTTTAGTGCTTTAAGTGCAAATAGATTTGATCCTGCTAAAGCCAATTTTAAATTAGATTATGGTAATGTAAATAGTGCTTTTACAGATTCTAAATATTTTGTTGAGCAGACCTTCGACTTGCCGATGGTATATAGGCAACAGCAAAATGTATATGCTTCTATGCTGAAGACTAATAATTATCAAGCAATATTGGATAAACAATTTATTGTGTGGTCTGTGGAGCAATTATATTATCAATGGCAATTTTTATTGGCAAAAGAACTAGTATTAAATCAATTTCAACAGATTTATTCTAAACAATTAAAGATAGCAGAATCAAGATATGCAGCTGGTCAAGATAATGGGCTTGAACGTTTGAATATGCAAAACTGGGTAGCACAGCATGAGCAACTGATCTTGAAAAACAATTTGGAGCTAAAAACTATTCAAAATCAGATGAATGTCATTTTACAAGATAGTCTTGCTTTTGTACCTGCAGAAAAACTGACATTTAAAGTTCAATTAGTAGATACAGTTATTACAGCTTCACATCCTTTATACTCTATTGGGCAACAAAAATTGCAGACTGCTTTATATGAAACCCAATTACAAAAAGCCAAAAACTTGCCACAATGGTCTATAGGGGCTGCGAATCAAAGTTTTAAAATGGCCAATACCGATAAGCAAAGATATAATTCAGTGACTGTTGGATTAAATATCCCATTGTTTGCAAAGCAGGCTAGACAAAGAGTAAAAGCTAGTGCATTTAATGAACAATTTGTTGCATCTGAACAAGAAAGAGTGATGCAAGAGCTAAGGTTGAATATTCAAAAAGCATGGGGTAATTATCAACAAGCATTGGAAGTATGTAATTATTTAAATAAACAGTTATTGCCTAATACTAGAAAAATGGGTGAAATGGCTAGTTTTTCTTTTCAACAAGGTCAGATTAATTATATAGAATGGTCCAATAGTATGAATCAAGTTCAACTGGCGGAGCAACAGTATTTAGATGCCTTGTTGGCATTTAATATGCAACAATCTTATTTATTTTATCTACTTTCTAAATAATATTCTTTTAAATACATTTTATGAAAAAATATATCATTTCTTTTGTTGTAATAGCTACCATTTTTGCATGCAAATCGACAGATAAAAACAATGCAAAAACAGCACAGCCAGCAGAGGCTTTGTCAACCAATATGGTACGCTTAGATCAAGACCAGTTAAAGCAAGCCAATTTAAAGTTGTCTGTTGTAGAAAAAGGTACAGCTAGTATTGATGTGCATTTAAACGGTAAAATTGATGTACCGCCAACAGCTATAGCATCTGTGAGTATACCAATGGGTGGTTATATTCAAGATATCAATTTAATCCCAGGAAATTATGTTAAAAAGGGAGGAATTATAGCTACAATTAAAGACCCTCAATTTGTTCAATTGCAAGAAGATTATCTATCTGCTAAATCTAAAGCAGTATATCTAAGTCAAGATATGGAGCGCCAAAAACTATTATTGCAACAAGATGCAGTAAGTAAAAAAGCTTTCCAATTATTACAATCTGAATATAATTCCAATGCCATTGCATTAAAAGGTTTGGCTGAAAAATTGCACTTAATTAATATAGATCCTAACAGTCTAACTATTGAAAAAATCTCTAGTAAAGTAAATTTAGTGGCACCAATTAGTGGTTATGTTACAAAAGTAAATATTAATAGAGGGAAATATGTAGCACCCACTGACGTGTTATTGGAATTAATCGATCCTAATGATGTTCATGCAGCCATTACTATTTTTGAAAAGGATATTACCTTATTTAAAGAAGGTATGAAAGGTAAAGTTGTATTAGCGAATGAGCCTAATAAAATGTATCCAGTTTCTATTATGGCAGTATCTAGAAGTTTAGATGAAGATAAATCTGGATTGTTACATTGTCATTTTTTAAATGCACCTAAAAATGTTGCTCCTGGAATGTTCTTAACTGCGGATTTCTCCCTTCAAAATGCAGAAGCCATTGTGGTGCCTATTGATGCAATTCAGAGATTTCAAGGAGTAGATTATGTTTTTATTCAAAAATCAAATAACGAATTTGAGGCAAAGAAAGTTACAGTAGGTACTATAAATAAAACATCAGCAGCTATATTGAATCCAGAAGCTTCAGAATGGATTGGTAAAAATATAGTGATTGAGAATGCCTATAGTTTATTAGGCAAGATGATGAATAAGACGGAATAGTCCAATTAGTAAGTTAAGACTCAAAATAAGCTAAGCTGCCGCCTACCCAGGTGGCAGTTTTGTTATGATTGACACCGATCATTAGACCTTTGCTTAATCGAGTCAAATTCAGGGTGGCAATATATTTTTTAGAAATATCATCCCAGAAATAAAACAATCTAATTTCTGCCTTGGTTGGGCCAGTTGGTGTGTCTATAATGGGTGCATATTCTACTTTCTCTTGTAATATCCAATTAGCTGGATCTTTGATTCCTTGAATAATCTCTTTTGTCAGTTCTATAATAACACCTTGTCCTGCAAATGAAAACAAGGGTTTTAAAATGTATTGATCAAGCTGCTTTGGCATTTGTTGTACCTTATCTAAAAACCGGGTCTTTGGGATACTTTCTCCATTTAAAAAAGGCAAGCTGTACTTGCTGAATCTGAAAAAATGATGTGGATGAGTGACCCATTCAATTGAATCGATGTTTCTAATTGTATTCCATTTTTCTTGAATACTTGCATCTTGTACTTGCAATTCTTCAAAAACCATTCTATTATAAATACGTTCTATTTTAATAGTTTGACCATTTCTATTATAGTAAAGGCAACCGTCTTTCTCAAAGGTTTCTGAAATACATACTATTTGCAAACCAATTAATTGTTGAGTATAGTAGAAATCAATTTTTGTTTTTTGCTCCTCAGGTTTGATTTCTAATAATATTGTATGTTTGTTTTCAACACCTAAAATTAGTTTTTTTAAATGATTTATATAAGTTTCTTGATCATAATGATTGAGAAAAGGAGAATAGTTGCTTGGAATATCGAATGATTTTTGAATAGCTTCGTTTTGCAAAATTTCAAATCCAAATAAAGAAGGGAAACCTTGTAATTCTATTAATTTAGGAACAATTTCTTTTTGATGATTATATGCAATTGCAAAATCAACAACCAAGCAGCCTGGTAGTGTAGTTTCGTTTTTTGTATATGCGTATGCAGGAATAGCATCATTTGTTTGTTGAATAAAAGAGGTATTGGTTAATTGTTTACAAACCGAATTTCCAGCTTCCAATAAAGCTTTGCCAAAATCTTTATCAATAAATAGGGGAGTTTCAGCAATTCTAAATTGCAATGGCCCTCCCTGAACTTTTTCAATCAATTGAATATACAATTGATATTTTTCTTCAGTGAATTTTTGATTAAAGTTTTTTCTAATGGCTGATTGCATACTTTAAACTTTATTGACCACTAATAGCTAGATTCAAAAAATTAGGAATCATGATATTGAAAGTGGCTTCTACTTTTGAAGGGTCTTTAATAGAGTGATGCGTCTTTTTCCATTTGAGTTCACCAAAACTTTCAATCATCGAATTTTTAACTTCAGCTTGTGTAAAATAAGCTTCTAATAATGAAGGATCTGCTTCAGGATGAAACTGAACTCCATACATTTGATGATTAAATTTCACTCCCATTATAGCTCTTTCCAAAGGAACACTTGGCCTTTCTTTTTCTAATATGATAATACTGGCCCCCATGGAGGCTATTGCTTGATCGTTAGGTTCAGTTATTTGATAAAACCTACTTTCTAAAGTATAAAATGGATCTTTTAACCCTTCAAATAATTTGTCTTGAACCAAAGGATGCACAGGCAAAATTCCAATTTGCCTGGATCTTCTCAATGATATTTTGCCAATATTAAAATGCCTGCAAGCAATTTGAAAACTATGGCAAATTAAGAATACCCATTTTTTTTGAAGAAAAGCTTGTTCAAGCCATGCTACATATTGCTTATCCCAGTCTTCATTAATCGAATCAGTAGGTGATCCCGGACCACCAGTAGAGATATAAATATCAAAATTTAAATCAGGAACCTGACATTGGTCTCTTAATTGAAATATGGTTTTTTCAATTGGACGGTTTTGCGATTTTGTCCAATTGTTCAAAATATTGTCAATGCATTGCATCCCAACATTAGGACTTCCGTCATACATATCTATGATAGCAATCT
>CAZXWT010000052.1:0-7307 GCA_964644475.1 uncultured Sediminibacterium sp.
TGATTGTTTGGATTAAGAAAATTGAATTGAATCTGCGCAATTGGCAAACCTTTTTTAATATGGGTATGTTATTAATACAATTGATCACTTTATTTTACTAGCCAAACATGATAGCATCCATTTTAAAAGACAAACCCACCAAATTATTTTTAGGGATTACCGCATTTTTTGTCGCTAATGCATTGATTGCAGAATGTATTGGTGGAAAGATATTTTCTTTAGAAGCAGTATTTGGGATGCAGCCTGCTAATTTGACCATCTTTGGCGAGTCAGGTTTATCATTTAATTTAACCTGTGGCGTTTTACTATGGCCTCTGGAATTCGTAGTTACAGATATTGTGAATGAATATTATGGCCCTAAAGCGGTTAGAAGAATAAGTTTAACTGCCGTGAGTTTAATTATTTATGCTTTCTTAATGTTTTATTTAGCGATGCATATTGCGCCAGCTAGTTTTTGGGTAAGTTCTAAACAAGCTCAAGGAGTTCCAAGTATGCAAGGTGCTTTTGAAGCCATCTTTGGACAAGGGATGTGGATCATTGTTGGTAGTTTGATCGCTTTTATGGTGAGTCAGTTAATTGACGTGTATGTGTTTCATAAGATCAAACAACAAACAGGGGAGAAGTGGGTATGGCTTCGTGCAACCGGATCTACAGTTGTTTCTCAATTAGTAGATAGTTTTGTTGTATTAGTCATCGCTTTTAAAATTGGCAATAATTGGACATGGTCTTTTGTGATTGCTGTTTGTATAGTGAATTATATGTATAAATTCACTATGGCATTATTGCTTACTCCTGTCATTAGTTTTGTTGAAGCTAGGATTGAAAAATACCTAGGTCATGAAACAGCTGCTAAAATGAAATTGGCAGCTATGGGTAAGTCAAATGAAATTTAATTCTTAGGATTTTCTTTTATCCAACAACATTTGAATGGCAACTTTATCTATTGGTAAAGTCATGTCATCCACTTTTAACTCGCTAATGGGTATCCATCTTAAATGCTCGGCAGTTTTGGTTTTGTCTGCTACTTGTTCTGGAAGAAAATCAAAAGCTTGTGTTTTGGCAGTAATCTCTTCAGTATTATCTGCGTGCACATAATAGTAAATAGAAATAATCTGATCTACATTATTGAAAGCAGAAATTTGAAAAAAATCGGTGGTGTAAAAATGCTCTCCCACAGTTACGGTAAGATTTGCTTCTTCCACAAATTCTCTTGCTAATCCATCTCTTGTTCCTTCTCCAATTTCCAATCCACCACCAGGTAATTTAGTAATATAAGCACCTCTTATAAATTCATCACTCACTAATAATCGATCTTTGTTATCAATCAACAAACCATATACTCTTACATTGAATAAAGCCATGTACTATTTATTTTAAATGGATAGTGCCTTTAAAAACAAAAGTGCCAGGCCCCATTAGCCATATATTATTAAAATGTCCACCACCTTTATGGTGTAATTTTACCGCTAATTTTCCTCCGAGTGTTTCAATTTGAATAGTATGATCACCTTCTTTATGTAAACAGGCAATTAATGCAGCAGCAGTAACTCCAGTTCCACAACTATAGGTTTCATTTTCTACCCCTCTTTCATAGGTTCTAACGAATAATCCTTCAGCTCCTTGTTCTACAAAATTGACATTAATGCCTTCTTTATTGAATCTATCATTATATCGAATGTTCTTGCCTTCTGTAAATACATCCACAGACTGTATATCTTTTACCTGCTTAATATAGTGAGGAGATCCTGTATTGGTTACATGAAAATCATTTCCATGTTCTACTGCATTCACTTCAGACATTTTTAAATGCACCCAACCTTTATGATCAATTGTGGCTTCATGTGGCCCATCTACTGCAATAAAATGATAATGTTCTTTTACAATGCCAATATCATGTGCAAATTGAACCAAGCATCTGCCACCATTACCACACATACTTCCTTCATTGCCATCTGCATTGTAATAAGTCATAGAAAAATCAAATCCTTTTTCATTGCCTAATAGCATTAATCCATCTGCTCCAATGCCTTTTCTTCTATCGCACAAAAAAGCAATTTGGCTAGTTGACAAATTAATATTTCCTTCTCTATTATCAATGATTACAAAATCATTGCCGGTTCCTTGATATTTTGAAAAAACGATATCCATTGATTTAATTTAAATGCTTGCTAAAATGCCTAATGATTTTTGAATCATATGGTCAACTGCTTTGGCTGGGTCTTTGCTAAATTCTTTTTTCACTCTATTGGCAACAATCACATTGATACTTAAGCAATGATGCCCCAGCGCATTACACATTCCATAGATGGCGCTTGTTTCCATTTCAAAATTAGCAATATGGTGATTGCCAAATCTAAAACTTGTCATTTGATCTACTAAATTAGGCATGCTTAATGGCAGTCTCAATATTCTGCCTTGCGGTCCGTAAAAACCAGGGCAGGTAACTGTGATCCCGTGGCTATAACCATCAATAAAATGTTTTAACAATCCTGCACTTGCACTAGAAATATAAGGTTGCACATGATGATTGACAATATTGGTATGTTGCTCAAATGCAGTTAATATAGCTTGTTCTTCTTCATTGTTTTGAATCTTGTAAAAATGCATCAGGTTGTCAATTCCCAATCCATGTGTTCCAGCTACCAATTGATCAACTCCCACTTCACCTTGCAAGGAACCACATGTTCCCATACGCACTATATTAACGGATTTCTTTTCTGATTTTATAAGTCTAGTGTCAAAATCAATATTCACTAAAGCATCTACTTCATTTAAGGCGATATCAATATTATCTGGACCTATACCTGTACTTAATACTGAAATTCTCTTATTACCAATATAACCTGTATGAGTGATAAATTCTCTATGGGACAATTGATGTTCAATCTTATCAAAGTATTTACTCACATGAGACACTCTTTCGGGGTCTCCCACAGTAATAATGGTGTCAGCGATTTCTTCCGGGCGCACATTAAGGTGATAAATGGCACCTCTTTCGTTAATGATCATTTCTGAAGCTCCAATGGGTTGCATTTTCTCTGTTTTTGTCCTACAAATGTCGTTTAATTCGTAATAGCTGTAAAATTCTTTTATAATTAAGTTCTTTGTGTTATTTTCGCGTCCCGAAAGGGTCCTGTGGCCGAGTGGCTAGGCAGAGCTCTGCAAAAGCTTCTACAGCGGTTCGAATCCGCTCGGGACCTCGATACAAAGCCTGTCACGTGAGTGACAGGCTTTTTTAATGCGAGCTGCGTCAAGAGCTCGCTCTTGTAAGCACGCGAGCGTTAAAAAAGTCAACGAAGTGCGAAGCACTTTGTTGAAAGGCTTTGGGTAAGACGAGTATACCGAAGCGGAAGACAGCGAATGAAATGAGCTGTCCATCCAAAATTTATATTTAATTTCGCCCCATGAAACATTCTCAAACTATTGGCATCCTTCTAACATTATTCCTTCTTTTTTTAACCACTCAACCACTAGTGATCATCGAAAGTCGTCATTGGGTGATTACAGGTTGGAAAGTAGCGGGTACAAATTTTGGACAGCCAGGTAAGTTTATGTTATACATGGGAGTGATGAATATTATTTTATTCGCTTTGCCATTCATCAATGCAAAAAGATTTAATATGGCATTTGCAATATTAAATTTCTCTTGGACTATTAGAAATTTCATGGTACTATCTGCATGTTCCATGGGGGAGTGCCCAACAAAACAATGGACTTTATATGCAAGTATTGTTGTAAGTTTTGCAATTTTGATAATGACTTTCTTGCCTAAGATAGATGTCAATAAAAAATAAATGAGTCCCAAAGGAGACTCATTTAAAAAGTAAAGACCTTATTTATTTTTTAAGCAATTCTTTTTAAAGCTTCGGCAATAATACCAACTGCTTCTTTTATTTGAGCTTCATTGATAATCAAAGGTGGAGCAAATCTAATTTTATCTCCATGCGTTGGTTTGGCTAAAAGACCTAAATCTTTTAAATGTAAACAAAGCTCCCATGAAACTTCTGGATCAGGATGATTGATTACGATTGCATTTAACAAACCTTTTCCTCTTACTAGTTTTATTAATGGAGAGTTTAATTTTTCTAATTCTGCTCTTAAAATTTTACCCATTGCTTCGGCATTCTCCGCCATTTTCTCTGTCTTCAATACTTCCAAAGATTTCATCGCCACTGCACAAGCTAAAGGATTACCACCATATGTTGATCCATGTTCGCCTGGTTTAATTTGCAACATCACAATATCGTCCGCTAACACTGCAGAGATAGGCAAAGTGCCACCACTTAATGCTTTACCTAATATTAAAATATCTGGTCTAACATTTTCATGATCACAAGCCAACATTTTTCCTGTTCTTGCTAAACCTGTTTGAATTTCATCTGCAATAAATAAAACATTGTATTTAGTACATAATTCTCTAACTCCTTTTAAATAGCCTTCGTCAGGAATAACAACACCTGCTTCGCCTTGTATTGGCTCTACCATAAATGCGGCTACAGTAGGATCTTTTAATTGCGCTTCTAAAGCATTTAAATCATTGTATGCAACAATTCCAAAGCCTGGCATATAAGGGCCGAATCCTTTAAAACTACTAGGATCTGTTGAAGAAGAAATCGCCGCTAAAGTTCTACCCCAAAAATTTCCTTCAGCAAAAATTATTTTAGCTTGATTTTCTGGAATACCTTTTACTGCATAGCCCCATCTTCTAGCCAATTTTATAGCAGTCTCTCCACCTTCCACACCAGTGTTCATTGGAAGTACTTTGTCATAACCAAAGTACTTTGTAATGTATTGCTCGTATTTTCCTAATAAATTATTGTGAAATGCTCTAGAGGTTAAAGTGAGTTTGCTTGCTTGTTCTTGCAAGGTTTTTATAATGGCTGGATGGCAATGTCCTTGATTGACTGCAGAGTAGCCACTTAAGAAATCGAAATACTTTTTTCCATCAACATCATATAAATAAACGCCTTCTCCTTTTTCCAAAACAACAGGAATAGGATGGTAGTTATGTGCACCAAATTGATCTTCTAGATCCAAGAAATATTGTGAGTTCGAACTAATGGTATGATTAGTGTCCATTGTAATAATATTTTAAATAAGTAAATGAAAAGGATTCGTTCTAACCAAAAAATAAGTGGTTGAAGAAACGATATGCAGGTTGGGTTTAATTAGTACCCAAAGGGATGATTCAATAAATCTAGGTTCAAAAATAAAATAAGGCCCTTTTGCATTGTTCGAAGTTAGTATTTTTAGCAGAAATTCCCATAATTTGGGCTTACATTCGCAAAAACAAATTCATTGAAACCTAGGGTAGCCATCGTCATTTTAAATTTTAATGGGGTACATCATTTAAGGTCTTTTTTACCTTCTGTGATGAATACTCAATATGAAAATTTGGAGATTGTAGTGGCTGATAATGGTTCAACTGACAGTTCATTAGAAGTACTGAAAAGCGAGTTTGGTTCAGTTACTGTAATAACTAATTCAAAGAATGAAGGTTTTGCAGGAGGATATAATTGGGCTCTAAAAAAAGTACAAGCAGATTATTTTGTTTTATTAAATTCTGATGTTGCTGTAGACGCTAATTGGATCAATCCGATGATTGATTTAATGGGATCTAATAATACCATCGGCGCTTGTCAGCCCAAAGTTTTGTCTTATAGTGAACAAAACAGTTTTGAATATGCTGGTGCTGCAGGTGGTTGGATAGATGCTTTAGGTTATCCATTTTCAAGAGGAAGGGTTTTTGATGTTTGTGAAGTGGATAATGGTCAATACAATGAACAAAGTCCTATTTTTTGGGCAACTGGTGCTGCAATGATGATACGTTCTTCATTGTTTCATCAATTAGGAGGATTTGATGCGAGCTTTTTTGCACACCAAGAAGAAATAGATTTATGTTGGAGAATGCAATTGATAGGGTATCATTTATATGCTTGTCCTTCTGCAAAAGTATTTCATGTAGGCGCAGGTACGCTACCAAGAGGTGGAAGAAAAGTGTATCTCAACTTTAGAAATAATTTAATAATGCTTACCAAAAACCTTCCGTTGAATGAGTTAATTTGGAAGATCCCGTTCAGGTTTGCATTGGATGCTATTTCTGCTTGGAAGGGTTTATTTAGTGGAGATATTGCCTTTTTTAGAGCCATAGTAGCAGCTCATTTTGGATATATTATGCATATTTTATCTGGTAAATTAATTAGGTCAAAAAGCCCAAAACCCATGAAAAGCTTGGATGGTGTATATAATGGATCCTTGGTTTGGGACTACTTTATCAAAAACAAGCAACATTTTAATAAAATTGTGCTCTAAGAGCAAGATTATTAAGAACTTGTTGTTATTTTTGCATCCGTAAATAATTTATATGTCACAAGATTTGCATACATCAGAAGAAGCACAAAAAGATATCGCAACTAACTGGGTTAGTTCTTCAAGATTTTTCTTTTATGTGTCTGTATTTGCTTTATTAGCTTTGGTAGTAGGTAACTGCTCTAAGGTGTTTTCAAGCGGGTTTAAAAAGCCTAACCCAGAAGTAAATACAAGTTCTCAGTATAAGCCAGAATATAAATAGAAAATTTTTTTGTTTGTGTGTGCTAAATCCTTATTTTCGCACTCCAAAAATTAGTTCTTGTACAAGCGGAAGTAGCTCATTTGGTAGAGCACGACCTTGCCAAGGTCGGGGTGGCCAGTTCGAGCCTGGTCTTCCGCTCAAAATCCCGAATTTCGGTTCGGGATTTTTTTTAAGTCTGTGAAAGACGCCTTGGTGGTGGAACTGGTAGACACGCAGGACTTAAAATCCTGTGGGCCGCAACGCCCGTGCGGGTTCGATTCCCGCCTGAGGCACAAAGCCTCTCAACGCAAGTTGAGAGGCTTTTTTTATGCGAGTAGCTCAAGAGCTCGCTCTTGAAAGCTAACGAGCATAAAAAAAGCCAAACAAACACAAAGTGTTTGTTTAAAAGGCTTTGAGTAAGACCGACTTTCGAGTAAGTCGGTGAACGAAGTGAACCGACAGTCCCTTACTAGTCCCGCAATTATATTTATCTTAGCACCATCATGTCTCATTTAAAAGAAAGAATCGAAAAGAATTGTCTCAACTGTGGTGCCACAGTTCAAGGAAGATTTTGCCAAGCCTGTGGGCAAGAAAATGTGGAAGTAAAAGAAAGCTTCATGCATTTGATCATGCATTTTATAGAAGACATGACGCATTTTGATGGCAAAATATGGAAAACAGCTAAACTACTTTTATTCAAGCCAGGCGCTTTAACGCAGTATTATATGGATGGGAAAAGAGCAAGTTATATCCATCC
>CAZXWT010000053.1:0-3125 GCA_964644475.1 uncultured Sediminibacterium sp.
AGAGGACAAGTGTTTATCACAGAGCCTATTCCTAATTTAAAATTCAAGGGCACATTCCATTTTGATGAAGGATTCTACTATTTCAGAAATGTTGGTAATCGTTTATTATTAGGCGGTGCAAGAAATAAAGATTTCAAGAACGAAAAAACATACTCTTTAGAAACATCTGCACTTATACAAAAAACATTGGAAGACTTTATGATGAAACGCATTCTTCCAAAAGGATCTAAGAAACCAAAGATCGAATTAAGATGGAGCGGCACCATGGGAATGGGAAAAATCAAGAAGCCAATTATTGAAGAACTACAACCCAATGTATTCTGTGCCGTGCGTATGAGTGGCATGGGTGTTGCCATTGCTCCTATTGTTGCAGAAAGAGTGGTTAAATTAATGAAGGGGTAAAATTGTATCTTTGCGCCATGGGGCAGAAAAAATTAATCAAGTTTGCGGCAATCAAAGAATATGAGAATGTGTTGGAATATCCGCAAAATATGCAAGGCAAATGGAATGCCTTTTTTACAGAATTAGCAAATGGTTCAACTAATATAAATACTGAAAATCTTACTATCGATACTGATACCAAGCCCTTGGTTTTAGAATTGGCTTGTGGAAGAGGTGAATACGCTGTAGGTTTAGGCCGCATGTTTTCAGAACAACATTTTATTGGATTAGATATCAAAGGCAATCGTATTTGGAAAGGTGCAAGTATTGCCAACAAAGAAGGATTAAAGAATATTGCTTTTATAAGAACGCAGATTGATCAAGTAACGAATTATTTTGCCAAAGAGGAAGTAAATGAAATATGGATCACTTTCCCAGATCCACAATTAAGATGGTCAAAAGCAAAGAAGCGATTAACACATCCGAAGTTCTTAAGATTGTATCAGCAGTTTTTGAAAAAGTCTGACCCCAATTTAAAAAAAGGTATTATACATCTAAAAACAGATAGTCCTAACTTATACTTATTCACGCTGAAAGTAATTGAATTATATGGTCTAAACCTTTTGTATAAAACTGATAACTTATACGCTCAGGCTACCATCGACCCTCGCTGTTTAATCAAAACCTATTACGAAGGAAAAGACATCGCACAAAGTAACCAAATTCACTATATTCAATTTACATTGGATAAGGAATTGCCTATCGAGTTGGATGAGGTCCTAAAAGAGGCCATCAAAGATATTCCAATGGATGCAGGCGAGCTACTAAGAATGCAATCATATGAGCAAGAATAAAGAGGAGCATGAAGATTATTATATAGACCCCAAAGGACTTTGGGTCTTTACTGCAGCATATCATGAAAAACGTGGCTATTGTTGTGGTGAAGCTTGCAAGCATTGCCCATTTGATTATGAATCTGTACCAGAGCCTATTAAGACAAGAGCATTACATTTGAGAGAAGTTGCCAGTAAAAAAGCTCCTAACAAAGAACTTCAAACAAAGGATACCAATAAACATTTGTAGTTTAATTATCTTTGTCAGTAATGCAGTACACTCCAAAGACCAAAGATTTTTTCCAAAACGTATTTGATGTTGTAAGACTTATTCCAAAAGGAAGGGTAACTAGCTATGGTGCTATTGCTAAATATTTAGGAACGGGAGGAAGTTCAAGAATGGTAGGCTGGGCAATGAACGCCTCACATGGTGTCAAACCTAAAGTACCTGCTCATAGAGTAGTGAATAGAAACGGCATGCTCAGTGGAAAAGCACATTTTGAAACCCCTACCAAAATGCAAGAACTCTTAGAGAAAGAAAAAATAAAAGTCCAAAACGAAACCGTAGTGGACTTTGAAAAATTATTCTGGGATCCGATGACGGAACTAATTTAATTTCTAATTATAATAAGGACTGATCATTAAGTATACCAAAGGACCTGTTACTGCCACATAAAACCAAATAGGCCACATGCGTTTTGCTTTGCGTTTATGATCTTCAAATTCTGCAGTCAATGCACGATAAGCAGTAAATAAAATAAAAGGTAAACTAGTAGCTGCTAAAATAATATGTGTTGCCAATAATACTAAATAGAAAGGTCTTGTATTGCCTACTAATGCAGCTTCTGCAGCAGACACTACCCCATCATGATCAGCATCTCCAAACTTCGCTTCTCCAGCTAATAAATGGTGTGCGATATAAGTTACCAAGAACAATACAGACAAGAACATTGCTAAAAACATGATGTTCTTATGAGCATTGTATTTTTTTCTCTTCACTGCCACCAATCCAGCAATCAATAAAATTGCAACCGCTGTATTAATCAAAGCATTGATTAAAGCAAAAATATGTACATCAAAAGGTAGTTCTACTTGTAAAGTAAACTTGCTTAAAAAAGTTACTGCAATAAATACCACTGCAGAAAAAATACCAATCAATAATTTAGCTTGCTTGTCGTTCTTTTGAATGATGGGTGCTAACATATAAAATGTATAAGATTAAAATTAATTGTTCTGTCTATTCTTAGTAAATGTATATACAAAGCCCGCCACCACTACCGCTACAACCAACCACAACCAACTTAGATCGATGATTTGTTGAAAGACTTCTGATTTCTTAGTGCGGTCTTTCTCTAGCATGATATAACCAACATCCTTTGCTAATTTCAATAAACTTGCAGAGTCAAGGCCATTGTAATAGCCACGTACTTGCATTTTCTTATCAATTAAAATATAACGGCTAGTATGCACAAAATCTGGACTCACGGGTTCAGTGCTAAAAGAGTCCACTTTCATTTCTTCAAATGCAAATTTATAAATGGAGTCTCTATTACCTGTCAATAGCCACCAGTTTTCCGCAGCTACATTCATTTTATTGCCATAGTCTCTAAGCACAGGCACAGAATCTCTATTGGGATCTACCGAGATCGACATAAACTGAACAATGCTAGTATCAATTTTCTTGCGCTCGTCTCCGCCTTTGGAAAAGCTTCTTTGAAGCTTAGACATATTATTGGTCAACTTAGGGCAGATGCTACCGCAACTTGTAAAAAAGAAATCCAAGATAATAATCTTGCCTTGCTGATCATACAAGCTCACAGAATCTCCTAACTGATTGACTAAATGAATATTCTTAGTAGTATGCCAAATAGAATCAGATTTTAATTTACCATCTACTACTGATTCATATAC
>CAZXWT010000053.1:3225-7283 GCA_964644475.1 uncultured Sediminibacterium sp.
AACCATATAAACAATGCTAAAGGCACAATAATGGTCATGATAAAATTCTTGATCTCATGTTTTAAGTGCATGAAATAAGCAACAATATAAAAAGCTTTTGCCATCATTAAAATAACAATCGCACCCTTCACTGCTAAACGCAATCCTTCAGATTCCATACCGATCATCCAGAAACCTAAGATTAACTCCACAATAGTTAATACAGATAAGATGATGGTTACTTTTTTAATCTCTGCGATTGCATCGTGATGATGTTCTGCGCTATGTGTATCGTGATTTGACATAATTAATATTTTTCGATCGTAAGAGTTGAAATAATCTTAAGAATAGTTTTATAATAAATAGAAACAAGTGAATACAAACACCCACACTAAATCTACAAAGTGCCAGTATAAACCTGCTTTTTCAATCATTAAATAATGACCTCTTTCTTCAAACTTGTTCATCAAAGTCATGATTAACATAATAATATTAATCACCACACCACTAAATACGTGGAAACCGTGGAATCCAGTAATAGTGAAGAAGAAATTAGTAAAGTTAGTAGAAGACGCAGTACCATCAGCATTGATGAAAGGATTCACACCCCACCATGCACCTTCATGATGTAAGTGGTTCCACTCCCAAGCTTGACAGCTTAAGAAAGCGATACCACCAATGATTGTCCAAATCATATTTCTAACAACGCCTTTCTTATCCATCATCTTACCTGCATGCACTGCTAACACCATGGTTACAGAACTTACAATCAAGATAAAAGTCATGATAGACACAAACACCAATGGAGCATTCACTCCTTCTGGTGCAAAAGGGAAACTCTTGAACACTTTGTTAGGGTCAGGCCATCCATTCGTAGAAAAACGAACGGTACCGTAAGAGATCAAGAATGCGCCAAAAGTAAATGCGTCACTCATTAAGAAGTACCACATCATTACTTTTCCGTATTCTACATTAAAGGGGCTCTTACCACCTCCCCACCATTTTGCTTCGCTAGAAGCTGTTGTTACATTTGACATGTTCAATAACTATTTCGTTTCAAAAATATTCTTTTAACCAACCCAGTTTAAAAACACAAAAAGATAGATCCAAAGTACGTCGACAAAATGCCAATAGGTAGCCATCAAACTTACTCCTTCACCCTTTTTAGGTGCTTTCAAAGACAATATAATTAAAGCAATCACACCCGCTGCCATATGCAACATGTGAAAACCTGTAATTACTAATAAGAAAGAACCGGCAGAATTACTTCTTGGACCTGTTAGTGCAATATTGTTTGCTTCTAAAGCCATAAAACCTTGCACTTGCAACATCAAAAAACTAATCCCTAAAATCGTCGTCACTGTCATAAAACCTTTGAATTGGTTTTGTTGACCTTCCCTGTGTTTTTTTGCGGCCATCTGCATAGTGAAACTGCTTACCAAAATCACTACAGTAGAAACCCAAAACACCAAAGGCAAATCAAACTCCAACCAATTGGCTTGACTCTTCTTCACAATATACGCACTGGTTAAACCAGCAAAAGCCATAATAATACTACCAATACCCACCCAAAGTAAAATTTGGTATTGAGTAAATTTCTTTTTTTCAGCAACTAAACTATTCATACAAACACATTTATATTTTATCAGCTAATAAAGCCAAAAAAACAATCGGTAAATAAATATAACTGCTAAACATCACACGGCGTGCCGCAGGCACTCCCATGTTCTGATATAATCTAACGCACTGCACCACCATAAATATGTTTGCTACTAAAACCACCCACATACTCCACTCACCAGTGATACCTAAGTAATGTGGTAAGAATCCTACTGGAATCATTAACACAGCATACATAATAGATTGTACAGCAGTGAATCTTGTTGGACCTTCTTTAGCAGGTAATAATTTAAAACCTACTTTAGAATAATCCTGATGCGCTACCCAAGCAATCGCCCAAAAATGAGGGAACTGCCAAAGAAATTGCACCAAGAACAAAGACCAACCTGCAAAACTAAAATCATCATTTCCTGCTACCCAACCAATTAAACAAGGTAAAGCTCCAGGAAAAGCACCCACTAAAACAGCAATTGAATTCACTTTTTTAAGTGGTGTGTAAATGAATGCATATAAGAACAAACTAAATGCAGATACCAAAGCAGAAGACAGATTAAAATAATACCACATCATAGCCACTCCGACTACACCTGTGATCAATGCAAAAATATACGCGTGCTGTTGAGACATGCGGCCAGAAGCCACTGGTCTATTCGCTGTGCGTTTCATTTGTGCATCCGTATCTTTTTCAACTGCTTGATTGATTGCGTTTGCGCTACCCGTAATACAAAGACCTGCGAAAGTTAAAATCAAAATCATCGTCCAATCATAGCTAGCCACTTTCGGAGCCAACATATAACAAATTACGCAAGTAAACACCACAGTAAAACTGAGGGTAAACTTCATCAACTGCGCGTAATTTTTTAAAAGATCTTTCACGGTTTAATGGCTAGATTCATCTGCACCTACAGGAACGTCTTGCGGGATAAAATCTTTTCCATCTTTACCATAATCATAAGCCCAACGGTGTACTTCTGGAATCTCACCAGGCCAGTTACCGTGACCAGGATTAATTGGAGTAGTCCACTCTAATGTATTCGCTTCCCAAGGGTTTTGAGTCATTACTTTACGACCCTTGAATATAGAATAGAAGAAATTAATTAAGAATAAAATTTGAACAGCAAAAACAATCATTGATACAGTGCTGATGAAACGATTCAATTCAGCGAATTGTTTAAAGCTTTCCCAAATGCTAAAATCAAAATAACGACGAGGCATACCTGCTAAACCTTCGTAGTGCATAGGCCAGAAAATCATGTAAGCACCAGCCATAGTTACCCAGAAGTGGATATACCCTAAAGAGTTATTTAAATAACGACCATACATTTTAGGGAACCAATGGTAAACACCTGCGAACATACCAAACATAGAAGCCACACCCATTACAATATGGAAGTGCGCAATTACGAAATAAGTATCGTGTAAGTGAATATCCAATGCAGCGTTACCTAACCAAATACCTGTTAAACCACCAGAGATGAATAAACTCACAAAACCAATTGCGAATAACATTGCTGGAGTAAAACGAATATTACCTCTCCATAAAGTAGTTAACCAGTTAAATACTTTGATTGCAGAAGGAACGGCAATTAATAAAGTTAATAATACGAAGATAGAACCTAAGAAAGGATTCAATCCTGTTACGAACATATGGTGCGCCCATACTAAGAAGGCCAATACTGCGATAGCGAATAAAGATCCCAACATCGCCATATAACCGAAGATTGGTTTACGAGAATTGATAGACATAATCTCAGACACCATACCCATGGCAGGTAATAAGATAATGTATACTTCAGGGTGACCTAAGAACCAGAATAAGTGTTGGTATAAAATAGCACTACCACCTTCATTAGATAATGCACCCACACCATTCACGAAAATATCAGATAGATAGAAAGATGTTCCAAAGTTTCTATCAAAAATTAATAAGATAAAACCAGACAATAATACAGGGAAAGACAATACACCTAACACTGCAGTAAAGAATAATGCCCAGATAGTTAAAGGTAAACGAGTCATGCTCATACCCTTAGTACGCATATTCAAAATAGTAGCGATATAGTTCAAACCTCCTAATAAAGAAGACACAACGAATAATGCCATCGCGATAATCCATAAGTCCATACCAGACTTAGAACCTGGAGAAGCATCACCTAATGCAGATAATGGAGGATACGCAGTCCAACCACCACTGAATGGGCCTGTCTCTACAAACATAGAAGACAACATTACCACACTCGCTGCTAAGAAGAACCAGTAAGATAACATATTCATAAAAGGAGATGCCATATCACGTGCACCTACTTGTAATGGAATTAAGAAGTTCGCGAAAGTACCAGACAAACCTGCTGTCAATACGAAGAATACTAATACAGTACCGTGCGTAGTAACTAAAGCATAATATGCTTCTGGTGTAATTTGACCACCTTTTGCCCATTTACCCAAGATAGATTCTAACC
>CAZXWT010000054.1:0-4237 GCA_964644475.1 uncultured Sediminibacterium sp.
ATCGGAGAAGAGTGGCGTCGCTTTGCGCACCGTTCAACGCATGGAACGCAACGAAGGCAAACCAAGTTTGTATTCGATGAATGCGATTGGCGAGGTATTAGGGGTGAATTTGACTTTGTTGTACGCTCCAGATTTAGAAACCGAAAAACGAAATATCATGGAAAGTACAGACCAACAATTGTGGGCGATTGCTAGAAAGCGCGCGAAATTTAAGAGAAGTTTTGGCGCTTATTCCGTTGTCATTCCCTTTTTATGGATTATTTGGTATATCACGATGCCGGGAGAAATCCGCTTTAACGTGCTGCCTTGGCCTATCTGGCCTATGCTCGGATGGGGATTAGGACTAGGAATTCAATACGTGAATGCCTATGTCATTCAAGTAGGTTCTTTAGAACAACGGGAATACGATAAGTTGAAAACTAACCAATAATTGTTTAACTCGTTTTTTTAAATCGCCATATCGCTAAAGCGTTTATTCCCATCCCATAAACGAACATTTTGAGGATAAACGGATAAATTTCCGCGAATCCACTTCCTTTGAGAAGTATTAGTCGATTTACTTCAACAAAATATTTCAGAGGATTCAATTGGTTTACCCATTGAGCCCAATCCGGCATCGTTTCAACGGGAGTAAATAATCCACACATGAGGATAAAGAGAATGATAAAAAAGAACGAGGTAAATAAGGCCTGTTGCTGAGTTTCAACCGCAGTTGAAATAAACAATCCAATTCCAAGCGGGACAAAAAGGAATATAGCTAAGAATAACTCGAGTAATCCCAGGCTTCCCACCATAGGGATATGAAAGATCAGTCGACCGAGGGCAATGCCAGCCCAAAAAATAAAATGACCGATAAACCAAAAAGGAATTAATTTCCCAAGGATGAATTCGTGTTTCTTCAATGGGGTTACATTGAGTTGTTCAATAGTTCCAATTTCCCTTTCTCGCACCACATTCAACGCACAAATTAGGATAATAATTAAGGTCATTACTTCGGCAACGATACCCGGAAGCATAATGGTTTTATAATTTAAGGTTGGGTTGTACCAGAAATTCGTCACTGGTATAATTTTAGCACTTCCTAGGACATTTGCATTACCACGCAGTTCACTCATAAAATCTTGAGTTATTGCATTAGCGTAATTTTGCACGATTCCCGCTTTCGAATTATTTAAAGCGTTAATTTGAAATTGAACTGCAGGTGGTGAGTTTTGTATTTTACTGTTTTTTTCAAAGTCTTTTGGAATCACTAAAACAAGATCAATAGCATCTCGCATGAGTAGATCGTCAGCCTTTTTTTGATTGTTAATTAAGTCGGTTGCTTGAAAGAAATTAGCGCCTGTGAATTTATGAACGAGTTGGGAAGAGCTTGTACTCTGGTCTAAATCCCAAATTCCCAATCGCAAATTTTTGATTTCATAATTTGCTGCAAACGTGAGCAAGATTACCTGAATTACAGGCAAAACGGTCATGAATGGCAGTAATTGCCTATTTCTAAAGATTTGTAAAAACTCCTTTCGGACTAGAACTAGAATATTGCGCATATTATTTGTTTCGTTTCAAGCTTTGGATACTCACTAAAATAAAAACAGCAGTCATTGCAATTAATATGAAAAATGGTTTCCAAATAAGTGATATGCCTGCCCCTTTAATCATGATACTTTTAATTAAAATAATAAAGTGAGTGGCCGGTATAATGTTAGAAATTAGCTGTAGTGGTAATGGTAAACTTTCGATGGGAAAAATGAACCCAGAAAGGAGCATGGTGGGCATCATGAGTGACACTAAGCTTGCAAACATGGCAGCTTGTTGCGTTTCTACTCTTGTAGAAATGAGAATTCCAAGTGACAACGAGGCTACGGTATAGACAAAGCAAGCTAAAACCAATAAAGCTACTGATCCTACCATGGGTAGTCCGAAAACAAATATTCCCAATAGAATGATTAGAAAACTGTTTAGTAGGGAAAGTATCAAATAAGGAATTACTTTTCCAATGATGATCATGTAGGGACTAATTGGAGAAATGGATAGCAACTCTAAGGTTCCTGTTTCTTTTTCTCGCGCTAAGGTTACCGAGGTTAATAGGGCTGAAATAATCAAAAGAATTAAAGCGATTACCCCAGGAATAAATAAGTAGACGGAGAGTAATCGTTGATTGAATATCATCCGTGTGCTTAATTGGATTCCCCCACTGTTTTCGCGCCCATTTTCGTTATTAAATTCTCCAATGATACCAGATAAATAACTAGTGGTATTGATCGCAGTATTAATATCGCTCGCATCTGCAATTAATTGCACTTGAGCTTTTTTTGCATGATATAAATCCTGCTGAAAGCTCGTTGGGAAAAATACAACAAGTTTGACTTTACCTGATTTAAATGCTTTGGGGATGTCTTGAGGTTTTTCTAAGGTTTGTTCTACCACAAAATAGCCGGAACCAATTATCCGATGAATCAGCTTTTCAGATGTTTGATCTTTCGATTGATTTAAGATTCCGATAGGAATATTTTTAAAATCGTTATTTAGCGCATATCCAAAGATGATGACAAGTGCGATAGGTAAGGCAAAAAGAATCATCATAGTCCGTGTATCGCGGAAAATATGATAGAACTCTTTTTGAACGAAGGCATAGAATTTTTTCATCAAATTATATTTTGTTTGCCGTTCCGCGGGCGAGAAGTTGAAACACGGCATCCATACTATCCACTTGAAAAGAGGTTTTCAATTCGCTAGGAGTTCCTAATGCTTTTATGAGTCCATCTACCATGATGGACACTCGGTCGCAATATTCCGCTTCATCCATGTAGTGCGTGGTAATAAATATAGTTACACCATCATGTGCCGCTTCATAAATTAAGTCCCAAAACTGGCGGCGCGTGATAGGATCAACTCCTCCGGTGGGTTCATCCAAGAAAACCACTTTGGGCTTATGTATAAGGGCTAAAGCAAAGGCTAATTTCTGTTTCCATCCTAACGGAATTGTTTTCACTAATTTGTGAATGACAGTTTCTAACTGAAATTTGGAAACGATATCATTAGATCGATCCTTTATTTCTTGTCGGCTTAACCCATAAACTCCCCCATAAAAGTCAATATTTTCTTGGATGGTCAAATCCTCATAAAGGGAGAATTTTTGACTCATGTAGCCTATGTTTTGTTTAACCAGTTCGGCTTGCGTGGACACATCAAAGCCAGCTACACTTGCCTTTCCAGATGACGGTGTTAAGAGGCCACTAAGCATTCGCATTGCGGTGGTTTTCCCGGCACCATTGGCACCTAGAAAGCCAAAAATTTCACCCTTTTTTACCTCAAAGCTGATGGCATTTGTGGCAATAAAGGAACCAAACTTCTTCGTAAGATGATCTACTTTAACGACTGTTTCCATTCTCCATCAGGTATATAAATGTGTCTTCAATTGTCGGAGGAATGGTCACTATTTCTGCGTTTGAAATGGAACCTGCCAACAAATATTCTTTTAGCTCTTTCTTTTGAATTGTATTGTCTGAAAAGGCTACATGTAGGTATTCTCCAAAAGCATAGCAATAGCTTACCTTTTCCCAAGATCTTAGCCATTCGATTAATGTATATTTCCTCTGATTTTTAATCGCATAGAGTTGCCAAGGGAATTGGCCTGTTATTTTACTTGGCGTATCAATGGATAGTATTTTTCCTCCTTGTAAAAACGCAATTCGGTCACATAAATTCGCCTCATCCATATAGGGGGTTGATACTAAAATGGTAATTCCCTGTGATTTTATTTCATGTAGCATTTGCCAAAATTCTTTCCGAGAAACAGCATCAACGCCGGTGGTAGGCTCGTCAAGAATTAAGACTTTTGGTCGATGTATCAACGCACAACACAAGGCTAATTTCTGTTTCATTCCTCCTGAAAGTGCCCCTGATTTTCGATCTTTAAACGGCTTTAGTTGGTCATAGATGGATTGAATTAAAGAGTAATTTTCAGCAATTGTGGTGTCAAAAGCCCTGGCAAAAAAGGATAAGTTTTCTTCTACACTTAGGTCAGGGTACAATGAAAAACGCCCTGGCATATAACCTATAATTTTTCGAATAGATGCTTTTGAATCATTCGTATCCATTCCCAGTATACTGGCATTCCCGTCATCTGCACTAAAAAGGGTGACCAAAATCTTAATCAACGTCGTTTTTCCAGCACCATCTGGTCCAATCAATCCAAATAATTCCCCCTCTTCTACATCTAAACTTATTTGATCTAAAG
>CAZXWT010000054.1:4337-7001 GCA_964644475.1 uncultured Sediminibacterium sp.
CCAATCAATCCAAATAATTCCCCCTCTTCTACATCTAAACTTATTTGATCTAAAGCTTGGACTTCAGCATATCTTTTGGATATCGATTCTATATGTATAGCAGTCTTTTTCAATCTGATGCTTAGTTTAATATAACTTCTGCCGGCATTCCCATTTTTAACCCACCATCATTCACTACTTTGATTTTAACGGCATAGACAAAATTGACGCGATCTTGTTTCGTTTGAATAATTTTGGGGGTAAATTCTGATTTCGGACTTACCCATATGACCTTTCCCGTGTACGTTTTGTATGCCCCCGAAGCCTCATCAATTCGAATCTTAACATTCTGATTAAGTTTAACTTGGCTTAATTGATCTCCAGAGAAATAGGCACGTAAAATTAGATTGGATAGATCCGCGATTTTATACAATGGTTTTCCATAGGATACGATTTCATTTGCCTCTACAAACTTAGCGGTGACTGTACCATTGATTGGATTTAACACCTTGGCTTGATCTAACTGAAGTTGAATTTGGTTGATTTGTTCTTGTAGACCATCTGCTTCATTAGTTATGGTTTTTGCTTGACTTTTTAAGGCAATTTCTTGTGCTTTCAGTTGGCTTTTTTGCGTGATAATTTGCTTATCTAATTGTGTGATTTGCGCTTGGATATCATCCACTTGCTTAGGTGTTGCCGCCCCATTTGCCAGTAAATTTGAAACTCTATTTAGCTCATAAACAAAGGTTTTTCGTTGGCTTTCAGAGCTAGTGATTTGGTTTTGCAATACGTTTAATTGCGCCTCAATTGCTGGGGTTTTGCTTTTGACTGTCCGGATATTTGCCTCAATAATATTTTTTTGTTGGGCTAACAGGGAGGGGTCAATTTCTGCTACGAGTGTACCCGCTGATATGACATCTCCTTCTGAAAGCAAGATGGATTTAATTTTGCCATTTGCCTCAGAAGAAACGATTGTTTCTGTGGCTTCAAAATTGCCATACGCGTCGGCTTCTTTTGTTTGATTGCAGCTTACTAATGAAGCGCAAATTAGAAGGGATAAGTAAATAGATGATTTCATATGATTGTTTTAAAAAGAAGAATTTGAGTCAAATAATAACCTAGCGTCTTGAAGAAAAGCTAGTTTCTGAATTTGGTGTAATAGGTAGGATTGTTTAGCTAATTTTTCTGCATTTTTTTCTGTTACGAATTGTGTCGCCGTGATCGTGCCCAAATCTAATTCTGAGGCAGCCGTAGCACTGATGCGTTCCCGAATGCTTATCATGGCTTGATCCTGTTCAATCAACTTTTCATAGCGTTTCACTTCCTCTGACATTTTCGTGTATTGTATGGATAGTTGGCGTTCTAAATCGCTTTGGTGTTGATGAATTAGTTCTTTTTGTAGTTGGGAACTTTTTTGGTTCAGACGTTTTGTGTAGAAAGAGGAAAGGTCCCAATTTAGTCGAACACCCATCAAATAATAGGACTGAAATTCGTTTTTCAACATGTTCAAAGCGGGATTTCCGTAGCCACCTTGCCCAAAAAGGAAGGCTTTAGGGCGTAGTTTCGATTGATTCAGCTCTTCGGTTGTTGCAACTAAGGATTGCTGGTTTTGGAGCAGTTTCATTTCATAGGTTTCATAGGAAAG
The DNA here is from genome assembly GCA_964644475.1 of uncultured Sediminibacterium sp. GTDB lineage: Bacteria > Bacteroidota > Bacteroidia > Chitinophagales > Chitinophagaceae > Sediminibacterium. The sequence goes on from CAZXWT010000054.1 coordinate 5,962, forward strand.
CGGTGTGATCTTTTGAACGTCAGTAGGGATTTGGAATGAGGCTAGGTTGTTTAGTTTTAAGCCAGTTAATAAGTTTAACATTTCAATGGCAATCGTTTTTGCAGCACTGACATCTGTAATTTGCTGTTCAATTTTAAGCAACTCAACAGTTAAAATATCAAGTTGATTTTTCGTGCGGGCACCAAAGCGAATACCCGTCTCCAAGACGCTTTTTTTTGCTAAAATTTCTTCTTTGGCTGTTTCCCAAATATGCCGATTTTCTTGAGCTAATAAGGCGCTAAAAAATATTTTTTGTGTTTCTTGAAGGAGATTTCGATTCGTTAATTGAATGCGAGTGAGGGTGTTTTTTGAGCTAAGGTCTTGGAGCATTGTTCTAGTCTTGCTTGCACCTCCATCGTAGATTAATTGATTTAGATCAATAAAAGTTTTGTATTGATCTTTATTGATTGGGGTCATACGAAGGTTGGGTATTTCAATAGCTAGCCCTGTCACATCTGATTGATAAGTTGTTTGCCCGTTAAGTGACATTTGCGGCAACCATCCTGTATGAATGACACGCGTGTTTAGCTTACCTAGCTCTTGTTCAATTTCTTTTTGTTTAGTACTGGTCGCTGTTTTTTGTGCCGCTTCTAAACACATAGCAAGCGTCACATTTTGACCTAGGATGGGTTTTCCAATTAGTAGAATAGCCCAAAGTGTGTACATTTTTACTTTCATCTTTTTGACTTTTATGTCTGACAATACTGTCAGTTTATAAATAAATTTTTTTAAGGTTTGATGCTTCTTAAAATTAGACGAGTGACTTCCGTCTTGCGCGTTTCTAAAAGGTCTTTAAATTCGTTTTCATTCGTCTGAGTTACGAGCATGATCATCGGTTTAGCCAAAACAGGGAATGCACAAAGTGAAATGATGTGCATAAATAATTGGATGGGCTCAATGGGAGTAATTCTGCCAGCTTTGATTTCAGCATTTACTTGTGTGAGAAATGGTTCAATAGTAGGCTTATCTCCATCGAGTAAATTTTCAACAAATTTTATCCC
>CAZXWT010000055.1:0-5414 GCA_964644475.1 uncultured Sediminibacterium sp.
AAATTATTTCTAATAGCACTTTTAGCTAAAGCAATAATTTTAATTACTTTAATTCTGTTTTTAGTGATTTCAAAAACTTCGTCCACTAATTCTTTGGTCGCCATTGCTGGATCATAAAATGTAAGCGCCGTTTTGTTTTTGATATATTCATAATCACCTCGCTTAGGATAAGAATCTCCCATGGCATTTTCAAACAAACCACTACTTCCAGTTAAAGTCAATGATTTGATTTTTTCAGGATGTTTCAACACATGTACTAAAGCCACATGACCACCCAAAGAGTTTCCTAATAAATGAATATGGTCGTAGCCTTTGTGTTCAATAAATTGATGCACATGCTTGGCTAGACCAGTTACACTAGTATGTAAAATATCTAAATCAAATAAGGGTAATAAAGGAACAACCACTTTATGCGTGGTTCTAAAACGTTCAATTAAATCAGAGAAATTACTCAATGCCCCGAAAAGTCCATGTAATAGCATCAACACTTCTCCCTCTCCTACTTCTAGGTATTCGAATTTGCCTTCTTTTTTAATTTCGTAGTCCATGCTTTAAAGATAAATGATTCAGATTAAATAACCTTAAAGTAAAGCTGTCAAACTAGATTTAATGGAGGGAATCCATAAACTTAACTTTTTCATAAAATAGGGCCACCAAGTTTCCAGATAAGGGAAACTAAAACTATCTTTTAAAGTAGCTTTTTCAACTACCCCCAACAAAATCATGAAATAAAGAAATGAACTTAATATAGTGCCATAAATAATAGCATATAAAACCATTCCTAATAATTTATTCAACCATCCTAAAAGCAGCCATTCTGCGGATTGTTGTAAAATGCCTGTAAGCATTTTTAATAAAATCATTACCCCAATCAAGACCACTAAAAACGCAATAAATGGCAACCAATGTGAAGCAATTTTAGTGTGTGCTTTTAATAAATCAGCAACATACCCTGCGCATTGGAAAGCCAAAATCAATCCAATAAAAAGAGAGAAAAAAGAAACAACTGCTTTAATCAATCCATTACGATATCCTTGCAAGATTGCAAGGATTAAAATGGTGCCAGAAAGTATATCAATCCACATACTAGGCTGTCAATAAATTTTTAGCAACCGCTGAAATAACGTTGCCTGCAGCTTTTCCTGCCAATTGCTTAGAAGCCACGCCCATAACCTTTCCTAAGTCTTGAGGACCCGCAGCACCCACTTGCTCAATGATGGCTTTCACTGCAGCTGTCACTTCTTCCTCACTCATTTGAGCAGGTAAGAATTTTTCAATCACTGCGATTTCTTCTATTTCTTTAGCAGCTAAGTCGGCTCTATTTTGTTGCTCATAAATAGTCAAAGAATCTTTACGAGACTTTACTAATTTTTGTAACAATTTTATTTCAGTGTCTTCGTTAATTGCACCATTCGCACCTGGATCTGTTTTAGCTTTAATGATTTCAGCTTTGATAGCTCTTAAACCTCTTAATGTTGCTTCATCTTTACTTTTCATAGCGTCTTTCATCAAAGACATTACTTTTTCTTCTAAACTCATATGGTTAATTATTTAGTATTGTTTTGTTTTAATTGACTCTCTTTAAATTTCACTAAAAATGACTTAGCAAAGTTTTTAAATTCATCTGATAATGCTTTGTCTTGAGTAGCTCTCATATAGGTATCACCCATACCCATTAGATTTTGATAAAAGAAATCGGCCATCTCGTCAACCATCATTTCTTTTGTCCATAAATCAATTCTTAACGCAGTCTTATCGGTGGGGTCCCAAAAAGTAAGCATCATGGCTCTAGCAGCTTGTGCTTCTTGAGCGGAACTATCTGTTGCAGACCATTGAATTTGTTGTGGAATTTTTTGTTCGTCCAAGCTTATTTGAACGTTAATATTAGATTGATGCATAATTCATTTTATTGGGCAAAAATACCATTTTTTATGGTAAGACCATCTTGCTTCATTTGGTTAAACCAAGCATGGCCATGGTTGGCTCTTGTTTGTTTATATACTTCGTCTTTATAGTATAATTTGAAATGATTGGAAAGCCCCATGGTTTCAGAGAAATCAAAACATTCTCCTGCTTTTGTGTATGCTACAGGCCAGTTTGATTTACTATTTATTAATAAAGGCACCCCAAGTCCAGCAGACCATTGCATCAAACGAGTGTAGTAATGTGTAGACTTGCTCCAAACAGTACTATAAGCAGCTGCAAAATCAATCAGGTCAAGGTTTTCAAGGGTTTTTAAAAAAACTGCATTTCTATATTTATAGCCTTTAATCAATATCTCTGCTTTAGATAATTCCTTTTGATCTTCGCAAATAAATAGTATGGCCATACTTGTTTGTTGCCATTTTTTAAAAATAGAAAACTCTTTAAGCGTAGACACTATTTCTGATAAAGGAACTAATGCCATAAAATAGTTATCTCCTCCTGAATTGCGAGATTTGGCCATAGCTAAATCTGACCATTCATAGCTAGGTAAACTAGGTGAAGGCAAATCAAGCCATCCAAAAACTCCACTCGCCTTCTTAATGGTTTTATTGTAACTTATTTGCGCCAACCAATTGGCAAAAAGGCCCTTTTCTAAATGCTTTGGATTGGTTAAATCAATAAAATATTGAGGAAAAAGATCTGCCCCTTTAAGTGCCGATCCAAAATGTATAATAACAGCATTTGTGCAGGTAACTAAAAGGTTTTCGGCTTCCATTGTACTCATCAAACTAGCCCCTGGAGGTAAAATCCCATTAAAACCATCGGAGACAACAATTATTTCAGCAGAAGGCAAATGGATTTCCGCAGCAATCAAATCAACCACAACTTGATTAACCAATATACTGGGCAAATTCCAAGTAGCTTTTGTATCAATAAAAATACGCATATGCAAAATTACACTATACTTAACAATTTATCCACCAATCTGCTAGAGTCTTATCTGTCCAAGAATTGTATAGTAACTTTGAAATATGGCTAAACACTTGCAGCAATTAGATTTATTTGGAAACGATACACCTCAACCGGTGCATATTGCAGCTCCAGCAAGTACTAAAAATTTAAAAAAGCCAAAGCCTATTGCTCCAAAAGCAGATGTAAAAGAAGAAGAGCATTCAATGGTTGCAGAGGAAACATTGCCAACTGTTTCTAGAACAAGTATGCATTATAAAGCGAGTGCAGTTTTACAAAAAAGAGGTAGAAAATCATTCGCTTCAATGGAAGGTGATATGGACAAATTACAAGTCCCGAGTGCAGAGATATTGGCAAAAAAATTATACTACCCAATTGGAGAAGTGGCTACTTGGTTTAATGTAAATACTTCTTTGATTAGATATTGGGAAAAAGAATTTAAACAATTACAACCACGTAAAACAAGAAAGGGAGATAGATTATTCAGGTCTCAGGATATAGAATTCTTAAAGCAAATTTATTTCTTATTAAGAGAGAAAAAATATTCAATAGATGGTGCTAAAACTTATTTGAAAAATAATAAGGAAAAAGCAGATAAGGATATGGCTTTATTGAATAGCTTAAAAAATATCAAAAGCTTCTTGACGCACTTAAAAGAAAGTTTGTAAGAATTTTTATTGTTCTGCAAATTGAATCTGATGCTGATTAGCATATTCTATCGCTGCCAAATTAATACGCTCTCTTAAAACTTGAAAAGCTGCAATTTCAATATTCATGGCAACATATACCTCTGCATGAATAATATGTGCTTGCTTACCGGCATCAGTTAATACTACCACTGCATTCGCTACACCAGATTGTTGTTTAATAAAAGATCTAAGATGATCGGCAAACGCACTAATTGCCACTGCTGTTGTATGAACACTCAATTGAATGTCCATTTCAAATTTGCGTTCAGTTCTTAAACTAATATTGTCTACAATAGTATCTACCATCTGCTTGTTGGGTACAGAGATATAGGTTTTTTCTTGCGTTCGAATTCTTGTACTTCTTAAACCAATTTTTTCAATGGTGCCTGTGAAATTATTCACCTTCACCATATCGCCAACAGTAAAAGGTTTGTCAAAAAAGATAATGAAGGAAGCGATAATATTTTCCAAACTTTCTCGCATAGACAATGCGATCGCAGCACCCACAATGCTTAAGCTGGTAACTAAGTTGCCAATATTTTCATTAAATACATAATGTAAGATGAGCAAAAGGCCAATGATATATAAAATCACTTTGAAGAAATCTCTAAAAAATAATACCAACTGATCATCACTTTGATCTGCAGTAGCTTTAGCTTTTTCTTCTAAAATTTTTGCAATAAACTCTAATGTTCTTAAACAAACACGAATTAATAAAACAATGAAAATTAGCTTAGTACAAGATTCAATCACTTGCTGTAAGCTTAGTTTAAACAAGTGCAGATTCCAAGCCTCTGGAAAATGCAATTCATATAAAGCAATCACTGCTACCAAGAACAATAAGAATTGTTCAATAGGCACCACCAACCTATGTAACTGCGCTTTTTTTAATTCTGCATGATTGTTTTTAACAATCCAAGTATAGATTAATCCAGCAAAAAAACGAGATATGATTCTTTTAATAATAAATGCTACTAAAAGAATACCTAATACAATTAAATAGCTTTTAATGCTATTACTTAAAAAACTATCTGTTAAATTCATGCTTCCCATTTTTTAAGTTCGAGATCATTACCATCAAACACTGCGTAGGTATTGGATCTAATCCAATCTCCTAAATTAACATATCTAGCAGTATCTGTAATTTTCAGATCTAGTGCATAATGTCTATGTCCAAAAATAAAATAGTTAGCATTATTAGTTTGAGATAGTTGTTTTGCATAAATAATCAACCACTCTTTATCTTCTCCTAAAAATATTTCATCAGAACTGCCTGTCTTGATTCTGCTTTGTGTACTAAAAAAGTTGGCTAATTTAATTCCCAAATCTGGATGTAGCCATCTAAACAACCATTGACAAATAGAACTAGTAAAAATTTTCTTTAAGAATTTATACCCCTCATCACCTGGTCCTAAACCATCTCCATGCGCAACAAAGAATTTTTTACCAGAGAAACTAAATTCATGCGGCGCAAAATAAACTTGCGCACCTATTTCTTTAGACAAATAATCTTGCATCCATAAATCGTGATTCCCAGTAAAAATATGAATAGGAATACCTGCATCATTAATGGAAGCCAAGCAACCCAATAAACGAACAAAACCTTTTGGCACTACATGTTGGTATTCAAACCAGAAATCAAAAATATCTCCTACAATAAAAATGGCAGCTGCATCTTCTTTAGCGTTTTGTAAAAAACGAACCACATTGTCTTCACGCACTCTGCTGGCTTGTTCATTTGGTGCCCCTAAATGAAAATCAGAAAGAAAATATATTTTTTTGCCAGCAGCCAATTCCATGAAAGTGGATTTATAATAAATTAATCAGTTG
>CAZXWT010000055.1:5514-6855 GCA_964644475.1 uncultured Sediminibacterium sp.
GCCTGTTTAATCTTGTTTAATATTTTACTTCTTGAACCTTGTGATTCCATTGGAAATATTATTCATTATTACCAGCAGCATCAGCCGCATCAATAGTAGCGTTTGCAGTATCAATAATATCAGCAGCATTTGTAGATTCAACAGTTGTTTCAGAAGGTGCAAAACTTTCCGTTTCGCTTACTTCTAAAGTTGTTTTTTCTTCAAAAGGTCTGTTGCCAATTAATTCTTCTACATCTGATTTATGCAATACCTCTCTGGTTAATAATGCTTGTGCTAATTTTTCTACTTCTGCTTTTCTTTCTTGTAACAAAGCCAATGTTCTTTGATAAGCAGCATCAATCATTTTGCGTACTTCTTCGTCAATAATTTTTCCAGTCTCTTCGCTAAAAGGTTTTTGGAAAGCATTCTCTTGAGAAGGATCATAGAAGCTTACATTACCAATCTTATCATTCATACCATAAGTGGTTACCATAGAGTAAGCCATTCTAGTAATTTGTTGCAAGTCGTTAGAAGCGCCTGTAGAAATTTTACCAAAGAAAATTTGTTCAGCAGCACGTCCACCCAAAGTCATACACATTTGATCAGTTAATTGCTCAATGGTATATAAGTATTGTTCTTTAGGCGTGTATTGTGCATATCCTAAAGCAGCAGTACCTCTTGGAACAATTGTCACTTTTAATAAAGGATAAGCATGTTCTAAGAACCAACCACAAATAGCATGACCCGCTTCGTGGTAAGCAATCACTTCTTTCTCGTCCTTAGAAATAATTTTATTTTTCTTTTCTAATCCACCGATTACTCTATCAATAGCGTCTTGGAAATCTTTCATTTCAACGCCAGACTTTCCTTTACGTGCAGCAATTAAAGCAGCTTCGTTACAAACATTAGCAATATCTGCACCAGCAAAACCTGGAGTTTGCTCAGCTAATTTATGAATGTCTAAACTTTCGGAAACTTTAATTGGTCCTAAGTGTACTTTGAAAATTTCTTCTCTACCTTTTACATCTGGACGATCGATAGAAATTTGACGGTCAAATCTTCCTGGTCTTAATAAAGCGCTATCCAATACATCTGGACGGTTAGTAGCAGCCAAAATAATAATACCAGTATCTCCACCAAATCCATCCATCTCAACTAGTAATTGGTTCAAGGTATTTTCACGTTCGTCATTGCTCATCATGGCATTCTTGCCACGTGCACGACCAATCGCATCAATCTCATCAATAAAAATAATACAAGGTGCTTTCTCTCTTGCTTGTTTAAACAAGTCACGCACACGGCTAGCTCCCACACCCACAAACATCTCCACAAAATCAGATCCACTCAAACTAAAGAATGGAA
>CAZXWT010000056.1:0-6851 GCA_964644475.1 uncultured Sediminibacterium sp.
GCAGCAATTCTTAAATGGGAACTGCTTAAAAATAATTAGTTTTGAACCATGCAGGAAAGAAGAAATAAGTTTAGTGGCCCAAGAAGGTTTGGTCCAAGACCTACCATGTCTGAGAGAAAATTTATCATAGGTAGACAACCTATCATAGAATCTTTTACATCAGATACCAATATTGAAAAAATATTGATTCAAAAGAATGCGCAAGGAGAGGGGTTGTCCGAAATCAAGAAAGCTGCATTAGATAATAATATTCCTATTCAATTAGTGCCAATAGAAAAATTGAATGGCATGACCAAGGCAAATCATCAAGGTGTATTGGCTTTTATATCTATGGTAAAATACATGGATTTACAAGAAGTGATAGATTTTGTGGTATCAAAAGGAGAAACACCTTTGTTTATGATGTTGGATGGTGTGACAGATGTTAGAAATATTGGTGCAATTAGTAGAAGTATACATTGCTGTGGGGCACAAGCATTAATTATACCAGATAAAGGAGTAGGTGCTTTAAATGAAGAAGCATTTAAAAGTAGTGCTGGTGCATTGGAGCATATTCAAGTGATTAGAGTAAGTAGTTTGTTGAAAGCTGTAGACACACTTCATTTAAATGGTATTCAAGTATTTACTAGCGAAATGAGGGCAGATAAAAATGTACACGAATTAGATTTAACCATACCTAGTTGTATTATCATGGGGGATGAAGGTAGAGGTGTTCAGCCATTCTTGGCAAAGGCGGCAGACTATTTTTTCAAAATTCCTATGGCAACTAATTTTGATTCTTTTAATGTTTCTGTTGCAGCTGGTATAATTTTATATGAAGCAATGAAGCAAAGGATGTTCAAATGAAACTCAAATTAACATTAGACGCAGCTCCTTCCAATTTGCAAATTGGGTATCAGGATAAAATGTTGCTTATTGGTTCTTGTTTTACAGAGAATATTGGAGCCAAAATGCAAAAGCATTTATTTTCTGTAAAAGAAAATCCGCATGGTATTTTATTTAATCCTGTAAGCGTAGTGAATGCCATTAGTGATTATATAAATTGTAAACAATATTCAGAAGCTGACTTATTTGAATTAAACGAATTGTATAATAGTTGGCATCATCATACCAGATTTTCTGATTTGACTGCAGATGCTGCATTAGATAAAATCAATTCGTCTATTCAATCTGCGCATCTTTTTTTAAAAGATGCTAATCAATTAGTGATTACGCTAGGTTCTGCATGGTTATATTGTTTGACTGAAAATTCGCCATCTCAAAAAGGGTTGGTGGTGGCAAATAATCATAAAGCACCTTCTAATTGGTTTGAAAAAAGATTAATGCAGCCTCAAGAATTGACTGAATTATTACAGTCTATGGTGTATGAATTGCAAAGTTTTAATCCCTCATTAGAAATTATTTTCACTGTGAGTCCAGTAAGGCATTTGAGAGAGGGGTTGGTTGAAAACAATAGGAGTAAGGCGATTTTGATACATTCCGTGCATGAAGCAATTGCAAGTACCAAGGGTACATATTATTTCCCCTCCTATGAATATGTCATTGACGATTTGAGAGATTATCGTTTTTATGCCGAAGACTTAGTGCATCCCAATTATGCTGCTACTCAATATGTATGGGAAAAATGGGTAGAATGCTTTTATAGTGAACATACCCAGCAAATTATGAAACAAGTTGCTGAACTGCAACTAGCTATACAACATAAGCCTTTTAATAAGGCAAGCAAAGCCCATCAACAATTTCTCCAAACTTGCCTGCAAAAGTCTGAATCCTTAGCTAGACTTTACCCTTTTTTACAACTACAAGAGACCATTGCCTTTTTTAATGGTGAACTTGTAAATAATGCTTAATTTAGAAGTCTAAATATTTGCTATGCGATTATTGCCATTTATAGCTTCGGCTATCGTGACTGTTTCTTTAGTAACAGTGTTGAATGTTCAGTTACCCATTGGAAAGTCTAAGAGTCCTAAATTGGGATATTTTTTATCTCCACAACAAGGCTTCTGGAAAAATGCAGAAAAAGTTAACGCCAATTTTGATGCACAGATTTTAGCCAAAGATTTAAAAGGAAAGGTAGATGTATATATGGACGATCGATTAGTGCCTCATATTTATGCAGAGAACGATGAGGACGCTTATTTTGTGCAAGGTTATTTGCATGCACAATTTAGATTGTGGCAAATGGATTTTCAGACAAGAGTGGCTGCTGGTAGATTAAGTGAGATTGCAGGAGCTGACAAATTATCCATAGATAAATTTTTTAGAAGATTGGGAATGGTCTATGGTGCAGAGCAAACGGAACAAATGATTAATGAGACAAATCCAGTAATGAAAGCAACTGTAGATGCTTATACTGCTGGAGTAAATGCTTATTTAAAACAATTATCACCTGAGAATATTCCCTTTGAATATAAATTAATGAATTATCAACCAGAAGAATGGACACCTAAAAAAACTTACTTGTTTTTAATGTTCATGTCTTATGATTTAACTGGAAGATCAGCCACTGCAGATTTGCAGTTAACTAATACAAGAGATTATTTAGGCTTTGACTTATTTGATAAATTATATACTAATCAACAAGATTCTTTGGATCCAATTATTCCAAAAGGAACTGAATTTGCAAAAGCTAGTTTACATCCGGTAGCACCCACCAATGCCGACTTTGCTTATTTGCATAAAAAAGATTCCACAGTGATGGCAACAAATTCTAGTGATGCACCTGAAGCACCTGATAAAAATAATGGTAGCAACAACTGGGCAGTAGCTGGATCAAAAACCAAATCGGGTAGACCTATTTTATGTAGTGATCCACATTTGGGATTGAATTTGCCTTCTCTTTGGTATGAAGTTCAAATTACTACACCAACACATAGTACTTATGGAGCAAGTTTTCCAGGATCTCCTGCTGTGATTATAGGCTTTAATGATAGTTTAGCTTGGGGTGTAACAAATGCTGGTAGAGATGTATTGGATTATTATGAATTGAAATTTAAAGACAGTACTCAAAATGAATATTGGTATAATGGCGCTTGGAAAGCAACTACTAAAAGAACAGAAGTTATCAAAGTAAAAGATAGTGCAGACGTGGTGGAAGAAATTGCTATGACACATTGGGGACCTGCAATGTATGATGCCCATTATCAAAACCCACAGTCCAAGGGAAGAAATTTAGCAGTAAAATGGACAGCACATGAACCATCTACTGGAGTGGAAACTTTCTATCAATTAAATAGAGCAAAGAATACAGATGATTATTTAAAAGCCATTGCTCTTTGGAAATGTCCAGGACAAAATTTTGTGATGGCAACCAAGACTGGCGATATTGCCATTAAGCAACAAGGTAGTTTTGTAGCAAGATGGGATAGACAAGGTGATTTTGTAATGCCAGGTGATGATTCAAGTTACGCTTGGCAGGGTTTGATACCAATTGATGAAAATCCGTTTATTAAAAATCCAGAGAGAGGGTTTGTTAGTAGTGCTAATCAAAAATCTGTTGATGCAAGTTATCCATACTATTTAGGTACTGCGAGTTCATTCCCACTGTATCGAGGAATTAGTGTGAACAAGCAATTGGCTGAGATGTCTAATATCACTGCACAAGACATGCAAGCGTTACAAACAAATAATTATAATGTTTTTGCGGCAATGGCAAGACCTGCATTAATGAAGTTTGTTCAAACTGAAGCATTGTCTGCTGATGCAAAAAATATGGTAAACAAGATGAATCAATGGGATTTGTATAATAATCCTTCTTCAGAAGGAATTACCGTATTTAAAATTATATGGGATAGTGTGGAGAATGCAGTTTGGGGAGATGAGCTGGCAGGATCACCAATTCCTTTAACAAAGCCTGAGGCTTATGTTTTAGTTGAGCAAATGATCAAGGATACAAATTTCTCAGTAGCTGATGATATTCGAACTGCTAATAAAATTGAAAGCTTAAAAGATCAAGTAATTTTAGGCATTGAAAATGCGACCATTAAATTAGCACAGTTAGAAAAAGAAAATAAATTAATTTGGTCTGCATTTAAAGCAACTCGGGTGATGCATTTAACAAAAACAGATGCATTAAGTAGATTAAATCTTCCAATTGGAGGTGGAGTAAATATCATCAATGCTACTACAGAAGCACATGGACCAAGCTGGAGAATGGTGGTACATTTAACGGACGAAATTGAAGCTTATGGTTTATATCCTGGAGGTCAAAGTGGTAATCCTGGTAGTCCATACTATGACAGTTTTGTAGATTATTGGGCAGCAGGTAAGTACTACAGACTATTATTTTTATCTAAAGAAAAATTAAAAGCAAACGAACATACTAAATGGCATATTCAATTTAGTAAAGCTTAATACACTATATCATGAAAAACAATACATTCAAAATACCTGTATCTATTTTATTATCAGCAATTGCTTGTTTTGCAATTGGTATTTATGGTGCACTACCTTGGTGGAGTTTTGTAGTCACTAATTTTATAATTGCATTGGCCATCCCACAAAAACCATGGATTTCTTTCTTCACTGGGGCATTAGGCGTTGGGGCAATTTGGGCAGGTTTGGCTACTGGAATAGATATGGCCAATAATCATTTGCTTTCTACTAAAGTGGCGAATATTTTACCATTACATGGTTCTTATGTTGCATTAATTATCATTACAGCATTAGTTGGTTTTTTATTAGGGGGTATGGCATCATTGACTGCTGCTTATTTGAGAAAAGCATAATTTTCTGTATTTTTGTATTGAATTTCCCCAACCTGCAATTGGGATAAAAATTTAATATATGTCAGTATTACACAATCGTGTTTCTAACCAAGAGTTGAAACAAAAGTTGTATGAGGAAAATTTTCCTAGAACAACAATCAGTTTTTATCAGTATTTCCCTATTCAAGATCCACAAGCTTTTAGAGACGAATTATATAGAGCATTCAATGCGATGAAAGTATTTGGCCGGATCTATGTTGCCACTGAAGGCATTAATGCACAAATAAGTGTTCCAACACATTATTTTGATGTCTTTAAAGATTTCTTATACTCGTACAAACCTTTAAATGGTATTCGTTTAAATATTGCCGTGAATGACAATGGTAAAAGTTTTTGGGTACTAAAGATAAAAGTTCGCGAAAAAATAGTAGCAGATGGAATTGAAGATCCAAGCTTTAGTATGGAGAACAAGGGGAAGTATGTGAATGCGCAACAAATGAATGAATTACTAGAAGCTCCAGATACTGTAGTAATTGATATGAGAAATCACTATGAGTTTGAAGTGGGACATTTTGAAAATGCTATTGAAATACCTTCTGATACATTTAGAGAACAATTACCCATGGCTGCAGAAATGATGAAGGATAAAAAAGACCAGAACATCATTATGTATTGCACCGGTGGTATTCGTTGTGAAAAAGCTAGTGCTTATATGTTACACCAAGGTTTTAAAAATGTATTTCATTTAGAAGGTGGTGTAATTCATTATGCAAATAAGATTAAAGAAGTTGGGTTAGAGAGTAAGTTTAAAGGAAAGAATTTTGTATTTGATGATAGGTTGGGAGAGCGTATTACAGAAGACGTCATTGCAAAATGCCATCAATGCGGTAAACCTGCGGATACACATACTAATTGCAAGAATGATGCTTGTCATTTATTGTTTATTCAATGCGAAGATTGTGCTAAAACTTTTGATGGATGTTGCACAACAGAATGTAAAGAGGTTTATCATTTGCCTTTGGAGCAGCAAGAAGCATTAAGAAAAGGGGTAAAGAAAGGTATGCAAGTATTTAACAAAAGTAAACAGAGATTAAGACCTAGATTAGGTATAGATATTGAAGTGAAATAAATAAAAAAGTCTCGATCTGTTCGAGACTTTTTTAATTACTTACTTTACACCAAGCTTTTTCAATGCTTCACAAATTAATTCATAGGTCTGATCATCAGATTTTTGATCAGGCTTAAACGGTTCTCCTATAACTTGCTCATATAATTCTATATACCTTTTAGAGATAGTCACTATCCACTCATCTTTCATTTCTGGAACTATTTGTCCTTCCTTGCCCATGAAATTATTTTCAATTAACCATTCTCTAACAAATTCCTTGCTTAATTGTTTTTGTTTGGATTTGGTGGATTGTCTAGCTTCAAATCCTTCAGCATAAAAATACCTAGAAGAATCTGGTGTATGTATTTCATCCATCAAATAAATGGTGTCCCCAATTTTTCCAAATTCATATTTGGTATCCACCAAGATCAAACCTCTTTTAGACGCAATTTCTTTCCCTCTTTGGAATAAAGCCAATGCATATTTTTCTAAAACTTCCCAATCTTCAGCAGAAGCCAATCCTTGTGCAATGATCTCTTCTTTTGAGATATCTTCATCATGCCCTTCGCTTGCTTTGGTAGAAGGGGTAATAATTGGAGTAGGAAAAAAGTCGTTTTCTTGTAGACCTTCTGGGAGGTTCACTCCGCATAATGTTCTTCCTCCCGCTTGATAAGTTCTCCAGGCATGACCTACTAAGTTCCCACGAACCACCATTTCAATTTTAAAAGGGGTGCATTTCTTGCCTATAGCTGCATTGGGAGCTGGGGTACTTAACAACCAATTTGGGCAAATATCCTCAGTGGCTTTTAGCATATAGGCTGCTATTTGATTGAGTACCTGGCCTTTGAAGGGAATTGGTCTTGGAAGTATCACGTCGAAGGCTGAAATGCGGTCACTAGCAATCATTACAAGTAGTTCATTATCAATATAATAGACGTCTCTAACCTTGCCATGGTATTCATCCACTTGGTGTGGGAAAGGGTGCTTAATCATGCCACTAAATTATAATTTTAACATTATATTCTATAATTTTTTCT